>JAYTTG010000477.1:0-3776 GCA_043745175.1 Microbacteriaceae bacterium | reverse complement strand
CGTTCGCGCGCTCCTCCGGTCCCAGTTTCGATGAGCGGGTAACCGTCTTGAACTTGGCCATCTCTACCTCCGTCAGTCGTGCATCGTTGCTACTACTTGTGGTACGGCGCGACCACCACTTCGACCCGCTGAAATTCTTTGAGGTCGGAGTAACCGGTAGTGGCCATTGATCGGCGCAGTGCGCCGACCAGGTTAACGGTGCCATCCGCGACTGTGGACGGGCCGAAAAGAATCTGTTCGAGTGATGCGACCTGGCCCACCTCGACCCGGTTGCCGCGCGGAAACTCGCTGTGGTGCGCCTCAGTGCCCCAGTGCCAGCCGCCTCCGGGAGCCTCGGTCGCCCTCGCGAGAGTTGACCCGAGCATCACGGCATCCGCACCGACCGAGAAGGCCTTGGCAATATCACCGGAGGTGCCGAGACCGCCATCGGCGATCACGTGCACGTATCGTCCGCCCGACTCGTCCATGTAGTCGCGGCGCGCACCGGCGACATCCGCCACCGCCGTGGCCATGGGAGCGTGGATGCCGAGGCTCGCCCGTGTGCTCGACGCGGCTCCCCCGCCGAAGCCGACGAGCACGCCCGCCGCGCCCGTGCGCATAAGGTGCAGGGCGGGGGTGTACCCGGCCGCGCCTCCGACGATCACCGGCACGTCTAGCTCGTAGATGAATTTCTTGAGATTGAGCGGCTCCTGGTTCTGGGAGACGTGCTCGGCGCTCACCGTCGTGCCGCGGATCACAAACAGGTCGACCCCGGCCTCGACAACGGTCTTATGGAGCTCTTGCGTGCGCTGCGGGGAGAGTGCTGCAGCGACGGTGACGCCAGAGGAGCGGATCTCGGCGAGGCGGGAGATCACCAGCTCGGGCTTGATCGGCTCGGCGTAGATCACCTGCATACGGCGGATGGCATCGGCAGCAGGCAACGCACGAATCTCTTCGAACAGTTGCTCGGGATCCTCGTAACGAGTCCAGAGACCCTCGAGATCAAGCACTCCGAGGCCACCGAGCTTGCCCATCAGGATCGCCGTGGCGGGAGATACGACGGAGTCCATCGGAGCGGCGAGGAATGGTATCGAGAACTGATACGCGTCGATTCCCCAGTTGACCGACACATCCTGCGGGTCACGCGTGCGCCGATTCGGCACGATGGCGATATCATCAAAGGAATACGCCCGGCGAGCGCGCTTGGCGCGGCCGATTTCTACATCACTCACGAATCCAACCCTACCCGGGGTGCGCGCTCGGGGCACCCGGGCCGTGCGGCTACGGTGGCCGCGAGGTCGCCGAGGGCTGGGCGCCGGTGAGCGGATACAGCGCGGCATACCTCGCGATGGTAAATGCTCGGGCCGGTCGCCTCGCGGCGGGGGAAACGCACTCTCGCGGAGGTTGCGCGGTCTCGCGGAGGGAGTTACGACTCCCTCCGCGAGGATGTTAAGCGGCCGCGAGGTATGCCGGCATTGAGGAGCATACGGTCCAGCCGCACCGGCGCCTCCACATGCTCGGTGAGAATGCGAGTGATTCCTACTTCCATCGCGCGCAGCCTGTCTTCCCGCTTTTTCTCTCGCCAGACCACCTCTCCGGGGTTGCCCTGTGTGTATTCGGCACGGGTGTATTTGCTCTTGCCATCGAATTCCGCCGCTTTCCGTACCGAGCGCCAGTAGAAATCCGGCTCCATTCTTCCGTGGGAGTCGAAGAACTCGACCTGCAACTCAGGGGCTTCGAAGCCGAGGAGGTGGATGACCGCACGTGCCTTCGACTCTCCGAACGAATCCGACAGAGATGTCGAAAATTCCACACAGCGCTCAAGATGACGCATTCCGAAGCGGGGATTGAGGCGGTTCAGCTCATCGATAAGCAAGGCCTTCTTCGACGCGCCCGGCCGCTTTCTCCACAGGACCCAATCCAACGTGCCGATCGCCTTCGCGAAACTGTGGGTACGGGCCACATCCAGCGCGGTTCGTTCGATCGACGTAGTAGACAGGCCGTCTACGACCTGAGTGGAAGCTGTCCGAAAGCCGGCGGCGGTCTTCCTCACGCCCGGTTCGGATCTGCCGCCCCCTCGCCATTCGTCGAGAATCGTGATGTCGGCAGGCCAGTCCTCGTCAATGGGCATTCCCCAGAGGGCCGCCGCAGAAATACCAGCCAGTGCCGCCGGCCGAGCAGTCACCGCGAGGGCAGCCCGTGCACGGAGAAGATGTCGCTCGCGAGAATCGGCGCCGTCCCAGACGCCTCGAGTGACGAATGCCCCGCGTCGAAGCCGTACCAGGATGCCGCGCTCGGCGTCGCGCCGAAGCCCGCGAGAATCGTCGAGGACGTGCCGTACCTGATTGAAGAGAATCAGTCCGTTGTGGCCGAGAGCGTCGTAGTCCATGCGCAGAACCTGCCAGTATTCGGAGGCGGGTCTGGTTCAAATCCGCCGTTCTGGGAGTTTCTTCGATCACCCACAGCCTGTCGAGGAGGGGAAATGACCTCGCGGATCGGGTTAAAATCCCCTCCGGGAGGTCGGGTGGACGCCCCGTAGCGGCGTATCCCCCGCCACGGGCGACACCACCACGCGCGACACCACCCAAAGCCTCGCGCACATCCAATTAGCGGGAGTAGTTGGGCGCTTCCACCGTCATCTGGATGTCGTGGGGGTGCGACTCCTTGAGACCGGCGGCGGTGATGCGCACGAACTTACCGGTGGCCTTGAGCTCTGGAATGGTGCGGGCACCGGTGTAGAACATCGACTGACGCAGGCCCCCGAGCAGCTGGTACGCGACCGCGGAAAGTGGCCCACGATAGGGCACCTGGCCCTCGATGCCCTCGGGGATGAGCTTGTCATCGGAGGGCACATCCGCCTGAAAATAACGGTCTTTCGAGTATGAGGTCTTCTCTCCGCGACTCTGCAGCGCGCCGAGAGAGCCCATACCGCGGTAATTCTTGAACTGCTTTCCATTGACGAAAACCAGGTCACCCGGGCTCTCATCACAGCCCGCCAGCAGTGATCCGAGCATCACAGTGTCCGCTCCGGCGACGAGCGCCTTCGCGATATCGCCCGAATACTGGAGTCCACCGTCCGCGATCACGGGGACGCCGGTCTCCCTCGCTGCGAGGGAAGCCTCATAGACCGCGGTCACCTGGGGCACCCCGACACCGGCCACCACGCGGGTGGTGCAAATCGAGCCGGGGCCGACACCGACCTTGATGGCATCCGCGCCGGCATCCACTAACGCCTGCGCCCCGCTCCGGGTCGCCACATTGCCGCCGATGATATCGACGTGACGCGCGGCCGGGTCATTCTTCAGTCGGCGGATGATGTCGATCACTCCCGCACTGTCACCGTTGGCGGTGTCCACGACGAGGGCATCGACCCCCGCATCGATGAGCAGCATCGCCCGCTCCCAGGCGTCCCCGAAGAAGCCGATCGCCGCGCCCACACGCAGTCGGCCGTTCTCGTCCTTCGTGGCCTGCGGATACTTCTCCGACTTGTCGAAGTCCTTCACCGTAATGAGACCGCGCAGGCGCCCGGATGCGTCGATGAGTGGCAGCTTCTCGATCTTGTGCTGCGCGAAGATCGCAATCGCGTCATCCGGGTCGATGCCCTCGGGGGCGGTGATGAGCGGAGTGCGCGTCATCACATCCCGCACGAGGGTCGTGGCCTTTTCGAACGGCGACACGAATCTCATGTCGCGGTTGGTGATGATCCCGACGAGAATTCCGTCGCCTTCGACGACGGGAAGGCCCGACACGCGAAACTGGCCGCAGAGCGCATCGACCTCGGCGACCGTGGCCAGGGG
>JAYTTG010000476.1:0-3782 GCA_043745175.1 Microbacteriaceae bacterium | reverse complement strand
TCGGCCCGATCACTGTCAACTTACGCCTCGCCAGGTGCGGTGTCTGCCCCTTGACTGCGTTCCCTCGACGGAGCCGGCAGTCCAATAATTCACATTCGATCGTCGTAGGCTCAAGCCATGCTGACCCGTGCCGAATTCATCCCTCCCGCTGGTGCCGTACTCATGTTTTCCACGACTTGGTGTGGGTATTGCAAGAACCTCAAGAGCCAGCTTGATCGGGCGGGAGTGCCGTACACCGAGGTCAACATCGAAGAGGTCGAGGGCACTGCTGACCTTGTCGGCGAGGTCAACGGGGGCAACCAAACCGTGCCGACCCTCGTCTTTCCCGACGGCTCCACCGCGACAAACCCGTCGCTGGCGACGGTCAAGTCGCGGCTGGTGGATGCGGCTTCCGCCGGTCGATGACATCCCTGTCCAGTGAGTCTGAGCACGCTCTCGAACTGCTTTCCCGAGCCGCAGAGCCCCTCGATCGCCTCCACGCGCTGCGGCTGCTCGCCATCGCCGTCGAGAAGGATCCCGCGGTTTTGCGCAGTGTGCGGGCTGCCCTGGACGCCGGGGAGAGCTGGGAGCGGATCGCGGATGCCGCGGGCCTGGGTCTCGCGGCAGCGAAGTGGCGCTGGCAGGGCACCGACGAGCAGATCGTCGCGCGACAGGCCGCGGGACGCAAGCGCTCCACTCGTCCGAGCAGTGTTCCTACCGGGCTACCCGGGCACTCTGTGGCCGACGCCGCACGCATGCTCGGAGTTACGGCGCAGGCCGTATACCTGCGCATCAGCCGCGGCAACCTGCAGGCCACCACGGTGACCCTCGATGATGGCCGCAGCTACAAGCGCGTGCTGCTGTGAACCGGGGAATTCGACGGTCCTCGTGACAAGCACGGTGCTCCTGACCGGCTTTGACCCCTTCGACGGTGCGGTATCCAACAGCTCCGCGGACGCCGTCGCTCTCGTCGCTTCGCGGTGGAATTCCCCTGTAAGGCTCATTACCGCCGTGCTGCCGGTCGCCTTCGACGCGGCACCGGACGAGCTCGACCGCCTGCTCGCCGAACACTCCCCCGACCTTGTGATCGCCACTGGGCTCGCCAACGGAAGGGCCGCGATTACCCCGGAACGAATCGCGATCAATCTGGCGGATGCTCGGATTCCCGACAATTCAGGTGCACAACCTCTCGACCTGCCGATCGACGAAACGGGACTGAGCGCATACTTCAGCGGTCTGCCGGTCAAGGCAATCGTCGCGCGGCTGGCCGCCGAGGGGATTCCCGCCGCGCTGTCGCAGACCGCGGGAACCTTTGTCTGCAATGCGCTGATGTACCGGCTGATGCGATCGGTAGCGGGTACAGGCATTCGCGCTGGCTTCATTCATCTACCGTGCTCCCCCGAACTCGCGTTCGGCACCGATGAGCCATTTCTCGAGACGGAGACCATCGCGCGGGCCCTCGAACTCGCGATCGAGGTCTCGTGCGAAGTCCATTCGGACGCGCCGATCAGGGGTGGCGCGGAGAGTTGATCGCGAATGCCGGATGGTCGGATGCTGAAACGGTGCGGAGGTCGGCACCGAATTCGAAGGTTGCTCTCACGAAGCGGCCGGCGAGGGCATCCCGCACCCAGTAACGGGCGTCATCCCACATCCGCGCGGTCGGAATATCGGCCACCGGGTACCACTCGGGCGCGAGTTCGTCGGACTCCCGAGCTTCACCCTCCCACTCCCGGCAGACAAACACCCACGACTTCTGGCTCCAGGCCGGTTTGAACGGAAACGGGTAGGTGAGTTCTCCGACGAGCTCGATGTCTCCGAGCACGAGCGAAGTTTCCTCTTTGACCTCCCGCCGGATGGCTCGCTCCGGGGTCTCAGCACGTTCGATTTTGCCGCCCGGGCCGACCAGGTTGCCCTCCCCGAGTCCGAACTTCTTGCGGCCGAGGAGCACGTCATCGCCGCCGGGCGTCGCCCGAAGCAGGTAGCAGACGCAGACCTCTGGAAGTGGCATTCCTCCAGCCTAAAGCGTGGCGTTCGGCGGGATGGGTTCCGAAACAGCATCGCCCCGGGCGCGCGAATCCTGTGATTGCTGAGAAGATGCCGCGTGGCAACAGTTTCCCGTCCGGGCACGTCACACCCAGCCATTATTGTGAATCCGTGACGAAGACCCTGGTGATTGACAGTGCGGTGCGCGTGAATGCTCCAATGCCGCGTCGTGTTTTCGCGGTGATGCGCGTTCTCGTCGGCATTCTGGTGCTTGCTGCGCTCGTCACCCAGGTCGCCGCCGACCTGCTCCACGACTCGTTTACGCCGGGCGAGTACTTCAGCTACTTCACCATCGAGTCGAGCATGATGAACGTGGTCGTGCTGCTCGTCGGAGGCGTGATTGCCTGGCGGTGGTACCGCGACACCGAACTGTTCACGAGCGTGCGGGTCGCCATTCTGGCATACGCCGTCATCACCGGGCTGGTGTATAACGTGCTACTTCGCAACATTCCGGGCGACGGCGGCTATGAGCCGCCTCGCTGGTGTAACGAGGTCATGCATGTGTGGGTGCCGGTTTTCATCCTGCTCGACTGGCTGCTCGCTCCCGGTCGCGCCCGGGTACCGTGGAAACGGCTCTGGCTCGTGATCTCCTTCCCCCTCGCCTGGCTCGCTTTCACGATGATCCGGGGTGCGATCACGCTCTGGTATCCCTATCCGTTCCTCGAGCCGGCCGGGCCCGGAGGCATCCCGAGCCTTCTCGTCTATGTCGTAGGAATCGCGGCCTTCATCATCGTGGTCGCGTCGGTCGCCATCGGCCTCGCCCGTCTCGCAGCCAGGCGCGAGGTCGCCGCCTACTGAGTTGCGGGTCACCCGGCCCGCAGCCGTTCCGAGTACAGCAGCCGTTCCGAGTACAGTGGCGGGGAGATGTCGTTCAGTCGCCGTAGTTTCCTACTCGGGGCAGGGTCAGGTCTTTCCCTGCTGGTGCTAACGGCGTGCACGGATGAACCACCCCGTCCCACGAGGTCCGCGACGCCGTCACCCACCCCCTCGCAGGCGGTACCACGGCCGTCGGGAATCGAGCGAAGCGCGTGGTCAGCCGACCCCTTCGCTCGCGGAGCCCAGAGCTATCTCGCGCCCGGTGCGACCCCCCAGCATCGGGATGATCTCGCCCAGCCGGTCGGCGGGAGAGTCTTCTTCGCCGGGGAAGCCACCTCTGCGGATCTGGCGGGCACCGTTCTCGGTGCCCAGCAATCGGGAGCCCGCGCCGCCGCCGAGGTGCTCGACGTTGTGAGGACGGGGGAAAAGATCGCGGTGATCGGAGCCGGTGCTGCGGGGGCGGAAGCTGCCCGTGCGCTCTTCCGGCGTGGATTCGACGTGATCGTTCTCGAGGCCCGAGATCGCGTGGGTGGGCGCATCGACACCCGTACCCCCAAATCGTGGCCCCTTGGCGTTGAGCTCGGCGCGTGGAGGCTCGGAAAGGTGACGGATGAAGCCTTGCTCACACGCCTCGCCTCCCTCGGGATCGCGACGAACCCCCTCGCCGGTCTGCTCGCCGCGGGGATGGACGGCCACACCGCCGACAACACAGTTGGAGCCCCTGCGCTGGCCACAGCTCGGACCTGGGCCGAGGCGCGGTTGGTCGATCCGAGCCTGAGTGCAGCGCTCGACGGCTCGGGTGCCACGGCCGGGGCGGCCGGGGCGACGGTCGAGGGACTCTCCGGTGCAGGCCTCCTGAATGCTTCGCTCGCCTCACTCGCTGGAGTCATGGGAGCCAGCGCCTCGGAACTCTCGACCTGGTATGGGCTTGCTGACCTACCGGC
>JAYTTG010000475.1:0-3793 GCA_043745175.1 Microbacteriaceae bacterium | reverse complement strand
CGGGCCTCCGCGGCCGCGTTCGCTGCGACCTTCACGCGGTAGGCATCCGCATCGGCGACCGCGTTCACCTCGGAGGCCAGCTGGGCGCTGCGGAGCTTCGCGGCCGCTTGCGCGGTCACCTCCTGCTCGTGCACGATGTTTTGCTGGGTCTTGGCCTCGGCGAGCGGCTTTGCGCCAGCGGCCTCTGCTGTGGCCTTGTCGGTGTCGAGTTGCAGGGCAGCCCGCTTGAGCGCCAGCGTGTTTTGCGCTATCGCCACGGCCTGCTCTGCCGCGATTGACGCCTCCTGCGATGCCTGGCCAGCCTGAGCCTCGGCAACCTCTGCCGCTTTCAAGACGGATGCCTGCTCGGCGCGACCCATATTGTGGATGTAGTCGTTGTCGTCGGAGATGCCCTTGATCTCGAACGAGTCGACGTCGAGCCCCTGGCTGAGGAGTGACTCCCGTGCGGTTGACAGCACGGCCGCACCCAGCTCGTCGCGCTTCTGGATGATGGTCTGCACATCCGTTCCACCGATGGAGGACCGGAGCGAGCCGGAGAGCACCTCGAGTGCGAACCCGTCGATGTTCTTGTCGTTACCGATGAATCGTTGGCCAGCGGCGAGGATGGCGGAATGCGTGTCGCCCACCTTGACGATGGCGACGGCCTCGACGGTGAGCGTAATACCGCGGGCGTCCTGCGCGACCGCCGCGAGCTCGATCGCCCGCGAGCGCAGGCTGATCTTGAAAGCCTTTTGGAAGAACGGAGCAATGAAGACGCCCGATCCGACCACGATGCGGATACCCGACTCCTCGGTCGCGACACCGGCGACGGTCTTCACCCTGGCCCGCTTGCCGGTGATGAGGATCGCCTCGTCTGGCCCTGCATTCTTGTAAATCGACTTCGCGTAGATGAGCACGATGAGGAACACCAGTATCACGGCGGCGATGATCGCCACGAGGGGATTGAGGTTGAATGGCACGAGGACGTCCTTTGTTCGGTGCCCGAACGCTAACATCCCTCGAGTAATTGCACGAGTTGCTCGGGTGCCTGCAGCGTCCTCCGGTTCGCCGTGTCTCACGATTGAGTCGAACGTGAATACGATCGCGTCGGAGTCGACGGTGCCACGCACAGTGGCCGAATGGATAGTCATCTGTGGTCGTGTTCTGCCGGGGATTTGTTGCGCGGGGATTGACCCGGTGCGCCGAGTGGGGCACCGTATGAGCAGACCCCACGGGAGAAACCAATGAAAATCAAATGTGTACTCGTCGCACTCGTCGTCTTTGCCGCATACGTGCTCGGCACCAAGGCGGGTGAAGACCGATACAGGGAGATCAAGCGCGTTGTGACCAGGTACTGGAACGACCCGAAGGTGAAGAAGACCCGCGCTCAGGCGGTGAAGGCACGAAACAAGGCCGCAAAGGTAGCGCGCAAGCGTTTCAGCTAGGCACGCTTAACCACCCGTATTGGGGTGTTCCGCCCTAGAGACAAGCTCCACTTTGCACTGGTACCGTTGAGCCAGATGCAGGGGGAAACACACACTCTGGTCTCCTGGTGATCGTGCGTCGAGCGCGGGGGCGCTTATTGGCACGATGAATTCGGGTTTGTTTCGGTTCGGGAATCGGGACTCAGTCTCGATCGCCGCCACTCTTCGGAGGGGCGGCGATCATTCGTTAACGGGCTGGTCAGTGGGCCGGGGTTCCGCCGGGACACTCTCCTGTCGGGACGGGATCCCACCGCACACGCTTTCGGCGGCATTGGCCACAGGCTGGTGAAGGGTGACTACAGCGACATTCAGCATCCTCCCGCGACTCCTGTGTCCGCGAGCAGGTCCAGCGGTCGAACGGCGGTGCACACCGACCAGACCCGCCACCGCACGCTGATGTCCGCTCGCGGCCTTGGGTCAGAAGATTCGAGTGGTCAGGCGGCCTTCCGCGGCTTGAACATGCGGTGCTCGTCGTACTCGACAGCCGCGACGGCCTCAACGAACTCGACGGTGACCTCGATCACGGGCCTAACCTCTGCTTCGGCGGGCGTCGACGCGGCGATCCATTCGGTGTCCTCGATGCTGATCTTCTCGTCATCCACCGCCTGGATGTCATCGTCGACATCCACTTCGGCGAGTTCGGCCGATGAGTCGACGCCGTCACTCGCCGTAGCGGCGATTTGGTCGGCGATGTCGCGGGCGATGTATTCGGAAATCGTCTCGCCGAACAGCGAGTCGGTGTCGGTGTCGGCGCGGAACTGGAGTGTCCACATACCACCGGCCCCGACAGCCTTGAGCAATCGCTCGCGGACCAGGTCGAAGACGAGTTTTTGGAGCTCGGCCGACTCTTCGGGCGAGATCGTACTGTTGTGCTTGCGTGATTCCATCACGACTCACCCTTCAAGTGCAGGTTGATAGTTGCCCCAGTATGCGGCCGACCCCTCGTGCCGGCACGGTGACACGCCGACAGGCCAATCCGTTGGCGCGCAGACGGCTCTGGAGGTGACTCCCGCAGCCGTCTGACGTAGGGCGATCACTACTTGGTGAAGATCTCGTCTTCCATCGCGTCGTAGCCCTCGACCTGCGGGTCCCCGTGAAGGCCGCCGCTGAGGGCGTATTCCTCTTCCGGAGAGAGCACGAGCCGATTGCGGCCGAAGAGCGCGAAGAGCGCGAGTCCGATGACAAAGATGATGACGAAGGTGATGACCGCGAGGTTGAATGTCGAGTTGGCCACGATACCGATGAACGACGCGACGGCGATAGCGCCGGCGATCACGGCTCCGGCCACCCCAGTCGGGCTTTTGTATGGCCGATTCGCCCTGGGGAATTTGCGTCGAAGCACGATGAACGAGACCATCTGCATCACGTACGAGATCACTGCGCCGAAGACCGCGATGAAGAGGATGATTCCTGTCGCGGCGCCCGCAGCACCCGGGTTGACTGCCGGGATGATCAGCGCGACAACGACGAGGATCACGAAGCCGATCACTCCTCCGACGAGAAGGGCCACCCAGGGCGTCTGGTGGGTCCTGCCCGTGAGCGAGAGGAACTTCGGGTAGTACCCGGCACGGGAGAGCGAGTACATGTTGCGCCCGTAGGCGAACATGATGCCCTGGAGCGAGGCGAGCAGGCCAATGAGTGCGAAGAGCGCGAGCAGGGCGGCGACGCTGTCGGGCAGGAAGGCCCGGAAGCCGGCCAGCAGCGGTTCGTCGCCGTCCCCTGGTGAGACCGTAAGCGCCTTTGACCCGGTTACGGCCGGGTTCAGGAAGAGGATCAGCAAGCCGAAGAACGCCAGTGTGATGATTCCCCAGACGCCGGCCCTGGGGATGTCCTTTGCGGGGTTCTTCGCTTCTTCCGCAGCAAGTGGCAGTTCCTCGATGCCGAGAAAGAACCAGATGGCGAAGGGCAGCGAGAAGAGGATGCCGACGCCCCCGAACGGCAGGAAGCTCGAGTTGCCCGCGGTCGGCTTGATGTCGAACAGGCGGGAGAAGTCCACGGCGCCGTTGGCGATCGAGAGGATGGCAAAAAGCAGGATGACCGCCATCGAGATGATCGCGACGATCAGGGCGAACCGGAAGCCCACTGACGCGCCCAGCGAGTTCAACCCGATGAAGATCGCGTACAGGATGATCCACAGTATCCAGGCGGGCACCACCGCTCCGGTGAAGTCGGTAATGATCTGGCCCGCGTATGCCGCCGAAAACAGCACGATGACGGCGGTGGTCACCACGTACTCGATGGATTCCGAGATGCCGGTGATGAATCCGCCCCACGGCCCGAGGGCAGCCCGGGCGAACGAGTAGGCGCCACCGGTGTGCGGCATGGCGGCG
>JAYTTG010000474.1:0-3797 GCA_043745175.1 Microbacteriaceae bacterium | reverse complement strand
GGCCGGCACGATACTCGGCTTCGACCCGATCGATCACCTCGCGCGGATCGAGCAGGCCGAGGTTGAGCGGAGCGCTCAGCAGCGAGTGCGCCATGGTCCAGTCGCCGGTGAGCGTCGCATCCTCGAACGGGCCGAAATCGCCGAGGCGGGTCTCAATGAAATCGTCGAGAGCGCGCAGTGCCTCTGCACGCGTCGCCGCAAACCGACGCGGACCATCGTCGCCGACCAGGTGAATCTCGCCCGAAGCTTGCCAACGGTCGAGATCGGCGCGCACCTCCCGGTCGATGTCGTCTTCTGCGGGCCACCATGGTTCAGGCAGTCCGAGCGAAGCGGCCTTCTTCGGAGGCGGCTGCCGGTTTTCGTGGTCGAAGTTCCACTGCCCGCCGGACGGAGCGTCGCCATCCATGAGGATTCCGGTGCGGCTTCGCACCCAGCGGTAGAAGTCCTCCATGATCGGCTTGCCCTTCCGGGCATCGGCCCACCGGGAGAAGTCTGCTTCAGCCGTGACGAATCCGCGGCTGGGGAGCACCTGCGCACCCACCGACTCCGTGAGACGACGCGCGAAGTAAGAGGTCGGGTCGACCACTTCGAGGTCTTCGCGACCCACCACCACCTCCCGGTAGTGCTCGACCTGGTGAAATTCGACCCGGCCGCCGAGTTCCGCAGCGCGGTGCCGGATGGCCGAGAGAAGCAGATGGGCCTTTGCCCGGTGAAGCGGCGCATGGCGCAATTCGGACCGGGACTCGATCAAGAGCATCTGCCCCCCATCGTCAAAGGCGTCGCCGAGTTGATCGGGGAAAATCCAGCGAATGCGTGTCATTCGCGTTACCGTACACGGACAATCTGCTGGCTAGGCTGGATCCCGTGACCGATGCCGTATCTTCGCTGCTGACTGACCGCTACGAACTCACAATGCTCAACGCGGCTATCCGTGCTGGCACGCATGATCGCGAGTGCGTCTTCGAGGTCTTCGCCCGCCGTCTCTCCGGCGGTCGGCGCTATGGAATCGTCGCCGGCACGGGGCGCCTGCTCGATCTCATCGAAGACTTCCGCTTCACCGACCTCGAGCTCGACTGGCTGCGCGACAACACCGTCGTTTACGACCGCGCTCTCGACTGGCTCGCCGGCTATCGCTTCACCGGCACCATCTCGGGCTACCAGGAGGGTGAGGTCTACTTTCCCGGCTCTCCCCTGCTCGTCGTGGAAGGTACCTTCGCCGAAGCCGTGATCCTCGAAACCCTCGCACTCAGCGTGCTCAACTACGACTCGGCGGTCGCGACGGCTGCGTCCCGCATGGTGTCGGCCGCCAGCGGCCGCCCTCTCGCCGAAATGGGATCACGACGCACTGGCGAGCGAAGTGCCGTTGCCGCAGCCCGGGCAGCGTTCATCGCCGGCTTCGCGGCCACCAGCAACCTCGAGGCCGGTCGCAGCTGGGGAGTGCCAACGATGGGCACCTCCGCCCACTCGTTTACCCTCCTTCACGACACCGAAGAGGATGCCTTCCGTGCCCAGGTCGACGCGCTCGGCCCCGGCACCACCCTCCTCGTCGACACCTACGATGTTGTCGCTGCCGTCGACCTCGCGGTGAAGGTGGCCGGCACCGGCCTCGGCGCAGTCCGCATCGACAGCGGAGACCTGCCCGAGCAGGTGGCGGCCGTGCGCCGCCAGCTTGACGGTCTTGGTGCCGTGAACACCAAGATCACGGTCACCAACGACCTCGATGAGTTCACCATCGCTGCCCTGCGCGCTGCCCCCGTGGACTCCTACGGGGTCGGCACTTCAGTCGTGACCGGTTCCGGCTCCCCCGCTGCCGGGTTCGTCTACAAGCTCGCCGCGCGCAAGGATGCCGCGGGCGCATGGATCTCTGTGGCCAAGCAGTCTCCCGAGAAGGTCTCCGTCGGGGGACGCAAGTTTCCGGTGAGGGAGTTCACCGCGGCAGGAAAGGCGAGCGCAGAAGTGATTCATGTCGGTGAGCCCGAGGCTGCGACATCCACCCACCGTCCGTTGTTGGTGCCGCTGATGGTAGACGGAGTGGCGGTGGAGCGATTCCGCGGGGTCGCTGGAACGGCTCTGGCTCGAGAGCATCGTGCCGCCGCGATCTCGGAGTTACCAGAAGAGGCTTTTCGCCTCAGCCGCGGCGACCCGGTGATACCGACCCGATACGCCTGAGTTTTCGCCAGTAAGTTTCGCGAACTGCGCCAACTTGTCGCCGGGATCGCGTATCCGCGACGATGCCAGAGTCGAGCAACGAAAGGTTCCGGGCCGCCGAACACGTCATCCGCGTGAGTGCGCAATCCGGCCCATCCGCCGTCGGTGACCATTTCCATCCTGGTGATGTCTGACCGGGACTTGGCCCTGGATATGCGGTGACAGTCGCCCTCATTCTCGACGAGGGCCCGATATTCCGACCCGCACAGGTCTGCCGTTTCCAGGCGTTCCCTCACCCGGTCCCGTGCCGTGAAGTTGAGCCGAGGCTCGGGAATTCCTGCTCTCCGCAGCTGGAGACGGATCAGGCTTTCCGGACACATCCGTTCCCGGCAGGCGCTAGACCTCCAGGCGATACCCTCTGTCACGGGGAGTGACTGCCGGATGCCGTGAAATGGCGCGGTCAGATCCCCTGCCAAGAGCCGACGCGGGGATACCCCGTTTGCCAGTCTGATCGCGCGAGAAACCGGCACCGCTTCAAGCCCGGTGGGAAGTTCTGACGGACAGACTATCCGTCGTGCCGTGCGCTCAAAGCGCTTCCCAGCCGAAGTTGCGCACCGAGGCATCTCGCCACGCACGCGAACTGCGCTAGGTGGCCGCCTCTTGTTGGATCATCCGACAATCTGGCGCAGTTCACGGTGCGCCGGGATCCCCAACTACTTCTTCAGCCCGTCGTAGATCTCTTTGCAGGTCGGGCAGACGGGAAACTTCTCCGGATCGCGACCCGGCGTCCACACTTTGCCACACAGGGCGATCACCGGCTTACCGCTGAGTGCCGAAGCAAGGATCTTTTCCTTCTGCACATAGTGCGAGAAGCGTTCGTGGTCACCCTCTTCGATCTGCTCCTGGTTCAGTAGTTCTTCGAGTTCGCGGTCCAACGTGTCCGTGCCGCCGCCGCCCTGCTGTGTATCGCCGCTCATTCCCCCATTTTACGCGTGCCCGGGCGGCGCAGTCACGATCACTGGCGCAGAGTAAACGCCAGGAGCTCAGGGGCCCGACGGGTGAAGATGCGTCCGCCCCACAACACTCCGAGTGTGAGAAGCACCAGTCCGAGTCCCACGCCCACCACAAGCGTCACGAGGGGCCAACTATGCGCATCGGGGTTCAGGAGTCCCAGCGCGGCGAACAACAGAGCGGGCAGCGACAGCACAATCGCGGCGAAAAAAGCGACCGACTGGATGAGGCCCGCACCCGTACCGCTCGCCTGTGGCTGGGCGAAAGGACTGTCTCCCGGGCGCACCGACGGGTACGGGAAGCGGGCCGAGATCACGCTCGACAGCCCAAGCCCTGCGAAGAGCAGGCTCGAACTCACGCCGATCAGTGACGGCAAAACGGAGTTGTCCCCCGAGATCACCACCGAGATCGGCGAGCCGATGAGCACGAGTGGGATGCCGATGAGAAGTGCAGGAACAAGGCGCCCGAATCGGTCGGCCCAGCCCGGGGTGTTCGATGCCAAGTGCAGCCACACCGCAGAGCTGTCGTAGGCGACGTCATTGTGGGTCGACCAGGCGAGGAACAGGCACATCACCGGCACCGGTACGAGCGCGAGCACAGAACCGGGAACACCGGCGACCGCAAGCGCGATCACGAAC
>JAYTTG010000473.1:0-3798 GCA_043745175.1 Microbacteriaceae bacterium | reverse complement strand
AAAACGAGGTGATCTCGCTCGCGGATGCGCCGCGGATCAACATGGGTGGCAGCCGCGCCGTCGAGCATTTGCTCACGCCGCGCAGCGAGTCCCGGGTGCAGGTACTGCGCTCTCTCCTCGAGGCGGGAGCGACCGGCGGGGAGGAGCTCTATACGATCAACTGCGATGTCGAGATCGTGCATGTTCTGAGCGGAACACTGCGAGTGAGACTCGTCGGCGGAGCGGTAGATCTTCTGACCGGCGACACGATGACGCTCGCCGGCCGTGAACCTCACTCCTGGGACAACAACTCGAATGCCGTCACCGAGCTCATCTGGACAATTGTTCCGGCAGCCTGGAGCGGATCCTCCTGAGAATACGTGCCCTACTCGAGCAGCGGCGCAACCATCGCCGCGCTGCGCTCCCACAGGGCATTCGCGAGCTGCGCGTCATCCGCCTGCCGGTTGGTGCGACCGGGCTTGCGCTTGATGTAATACTGCCCCGACGTCCAATCGCTACCGGGCATGGTGGTCGCCAGCCAGACCAGGGTGTCGGCGCCCTTCTCCGACGAGATCAGGGTGTGACGAAGGACGCTGCGGTAGATCACGCGCAGGGGGCTGCGGGAATCGCTGGCGAAGTTCGAGGCGACGACCCCCGGATGAAACGCTGCAGTGGTGACGCCCTGCGCGCCGAACCGGCGGGCGAGCTCTGTGGTGAAGAGGATGTTGTCGAGCTTTGCGTTGCTGTAGGCCCTGCCCGGGCTGAACCGTGTGGCCAGGTCGAGATCGTCAACAGTGATGTTGCCGCCGAGATTCGCAACGCTCGAGGTGTTGATCACGCGCGTCTTGTTGAGGATGAGGCGATCCAACAGCAGGGTGGTAAGAAGAAACGGCGCGAGGTGATTCACCTGGAAGGTGAGTTCATGACCGTCTTCGGTGATGGTGCGGTCGCCGAAGATACCGCCAGCGTTGTTAGCGAGTACGTCGATTCTGGGGTAACGCTCGCGCAACTCGGCTGCAAGGTTTCGCACCTCGCGGAGCTTCGAGAAGTCGGCGACGAAATGGTCGGCGCCGAGGGCATCCGCCACCTTCGCCGTTTTTTGGGGTGAGCGGCCGACGATGACGACGGTGCGACCGCTGGCGGACAGCGCGCGGGCAGCGGCGGCGCCGATTCCGTCGCTTGCTCCGGTGATGATGATGGTTTGGGAGGCAGGGGTTTCAGGCATGGTCGATTATCGCCTGCGGTGGCTGGACGCCCGGCGCGAGACCGGTTCAGCCCGCGCCCGGCAGCATTACCTGCACGATCCCGTCCACGGTGCGGGTCTCGAAGCGAGGCTGCGGCGATGTGGCCGGGCCATGCACCACATCGCCAGTACGCAGCGCGAACGTGCTCTGGTGCCAGGGGCATTCCACACAGGGGTTGTCGGTGCGCGCGCCGATGAGGGTGCCCTCATCAAGCGGCGCCGAGAGGTGCCTGCGGGTGTTGGAGAGCACGTACACGGCATCGTCGCGGCGCAGAGTGAGGGAGGGGTTGACCCGCGACTTCCCACCCGGTGTAATTCGCCCTCTGGCAGGTCGGCGAGTGAGCCGAGAGGATGCCACCCCACCGGAAAAAGGTGTGGCACGTCTTCCGTGTGGTTCGCCCCGACTACCTGTCGGTAGGCGAGGTGGCCACCGAGAAGCGCTCCGGCTGAGGCCACACCGAGTCCCGCGAAGGCGAGCACTTTTCCGCCACCCCTCCCGCGTTGGATGAAGGAGAGGGTGTAGAAGCCGAGGGCGATGGTGTTGGTCACTGCATGTACGACTCCGACCCGTTTTTGTTACTCGTGCAAGTACAACCAATCGGTCCATCCGGTCACGATTGCGGGCACGGCGCTCAGTACCCCGATGCCCACGAGCATCCGGGAGGCCTGTGATTCGCCCGGAACGAGGTCAAGGAATGCGGCCGAGACCCACGCCCCGACCGGAACCTGCACCGCAACCGGGTGGAGCGGATGGCCGAGCGGCACATCGTGCAGCAGGTCGCGCAGCCAGCGCGGCCTGAGGATCGCACCGAAAAGCGCCTCCGCTTTTGTTACGACGGGGTCGAGAGACTCGCTTCTCGGGGACGAGTCAAGGGGTTGGGTCTCGAAAGGCGCCGACGACGGCGCTATTCGACCACCGGGGCTACTCCGGCGGATCGGTGATATCTCCCGTGGGCACCGAGGACCGCACAGTGTGCGTCGTGCCGAGCTGGTCTGCCAGGGCTTGGCCTTCCTCAATCGCCTCTTCCTTGCTGGAGTAGCTCTCGCTGCGCTCTGGCTCTCCGATCACCCGGTTCACCCACTGGCCGCCCTTGTCGGTGGTCTCTACGTCGCCATTGGTCATGCCTCTAGCCTGCGCCTGCGGCGACGTGAGCACCAGTGGGCGGGTACGTCTCGCTACCCACCAGCACGGCACGGCCACCGACCCGGGCGAATCGGGTAAGCGGGCGACGTTGGCCCACCTCGCTGGGACTCCTCCTCGACCGGTACTAGTTGACGGGCTGGAGCTCGAGCATCGCCTCGGCGGTGAGCTTTACTGAGCGCAGGCGGTCCTCGATGTCGCGGGACTGGTGGGCGATGATCAGTTCGTCGGCCTGCACGGAAGAGGCGAACTCCCTGAGGAAGCTCCGTACCTCCGAGGCTGTGCCGACCGCTGAGTATCGCATCATGTTGGCGATGTTGCGCCCTTCGGAGGTGATGAGGAAGGCGTCGATTTGGTCGTCTGTGTATTGGATGGGCACAGCGTCGATCGCGGAGGGCCCGCGGGCGATGAGGCTGCGTACTCGCGCACGCCGGGTCGTCTCGAACTGAATGCGGGCATCCGTTTCGTCGTTCGCAGCGATCACGTTGACCGCAGCGATCGCGTAAGGCTCGGCGAGCTGGCGCGACGGACGGAATTCGGTGCGGTACAGCGCCATCGCTTCGTGGAGAGAGTCCGGTGCGAAGTGCGAGGCGAACGCGTAGGGAAGGCCGAGGGCGGCGGCGAGCCGGGCGCCGAAGAGGGAGGATCCGAGGAGGTAGAGCGGCACGTCCGTTCCGCCGCCAGGGACGGCCTGGACCCCGGGCACGATCGATTCACCGCGGAGAAAGGCCTGAAGCTCGAGCACGTCTTCGGGAAACTGGTCTGACGACCGGGGGTCTCGCCTCATGGCCCGCGCGGTGTTTTGGTCGCTACCGGGGGCACGTCCGAGGCCAAGATCGATACGTCCGGGATGCAGCTCGGCAAGGGTGCCGAACTGCTCGGCGATGGCGAGCGGCGAGTGATTTGGCAGCATCACGCCGCCGGAGCCAAGGCGGATGGTCGATGTGTGATCCGCGACATGGCCGATCAGCACACTCGTGGCGGATGACGCGATGGTTTGCATGTTGTGGTGCTCGGCGTACCAGACCCGGGTGTAGCCGCTGGCTTCGGCGGCCTGCGCGAGGCGCACGCTGTTCGCGAAACTCTCCCGCACGGTCTGCCCGGGGGCGATCGGAGCCAGATCGAGGATGGAGAGGGGCATGATCATGCGGCGGACCTTTCTGTCGCACGCGGCCACCGCGCACACCTCACACCAACCGCTGTGCCGATGAAATCGTTCCCGATTCACTCGAATTTATCCCGGATCCCAGGCGACCGATGCCCGGCACAGAGCGACTCACAGCCGCCCGGTGAATGCCCGATTCTGCAGGGCAGCGTAGAGCTCGTCCAGGCGGGCGAGTTGGGCCAGCTCGTTTGCCTTGACAGCCTGAATATCTCGAAGCTGTTGCGCAAAGAGCGTTTGCGCACCAAACGATGGCAACGGCATGGATGCCAG
>JAYTTG010000472.1:0-3799 GCA_043745175.1 Microbacteriaceae bacterium | reverse complement strand
TAGTGGTCTCTCCCGGTTGCACACGGGAGTCTTCGAGAAACGCGCGCACCGGAGTGATTCCGATGCCCGCCACGGCGATGGCGAGCTTGGGGGCGGTGCGGCCTGCATCCGTAAACATGCCGTAAGGACCCTCAAACGACACCCGGGTACCGGGGCGCACCGCACTGATTGCACTGCTACCGGTGCCGAGGTCACGCACTGTGATTCTGGCGGTGTTCCCGGTCGGCACGGACGACAGCGAGATGGGGTGCGAATGCCACCAGGTGCGCCCGGTCCAGAACCGCCAAACGAAAAACTGGCCGCCGGCGGATTCGAGCGAGCGAAGGTTACGACCGGAGAAGTGGATCGACACCACGCCGGGTGCGACGCGCTCAACCCGGTCGACCCGCAGTCGATGGCGGATGGTCGAGACGACCGGCTCGACGAAACGGTAGGTGGCAATCGACCCGAATGCAAGCACGTAGAGAGCGATCCAGTAGACCCGCTCGACGCTCCCGTTCGAGAGGATGCCTCCCACGCTCAGCTGATGGGGAACTGCCACAAGGACCGCGGCATAACTGAGCAGGTGAACAAGGTGCCACCCCTCATAGCTGAACCGGCGGCGTACCGCCACCAGCGAGGTGATGACCACAATGATCAGCAGGCCGAGCCCGATGAAGGCCAATGGCATATCGGGAATAGCGAGGATTGCGCCGATCTCGGCGATGGGATTGATGCCGGAGCTCATGCCGTATCCGGTGAGGAGGAGAAAAGCATGACCGAGGAGCAGGTAGAGGGCTGGCTTGCCCAGAGAACGATGCACAGCGATGGCCCGGTCGTGACCGACCGTACGATCGATGATCGGGATGCGGGCAGCGAGCACGATCATCACCAGGATAAAGTCCGTGCCGATGAGGCCGGCGACGATCCCCGTGCTCGTGACCGCATCCGCAACGGTACTGAATTTTGAGGAACCGCCGGTGGCGAGAAAGAGCGCGGCGGCGGCGGCGCCTGAGGCCCACAGGGAGGTGACCAGGATGTCTGCGATGCGGGCGCGGCGGCGGTACTGCCTACGCCGATCCGGAGCAGCCGCTCGCGACCGCCCCGGAATAACCGGGGGTCGAGAGGTGGTGTTCGCTGACATATCTACAGCTTCAGGTAGCTTGCTATGGTCTTGCCGTGAAGAAGACGCCCCTCCCGCGTGAGTTCTCACATCTTAGGGATCGACACCGTCGCAAGCAGCCCGCTGCCCGTGTTCTGTAGACGCACGGTGCCATTCGCGGCGGTTGCGATCGCCCGCACGAGGGCGAGGCCGAGACCGCTTCCCCCGGTGCTCGCCGTTCGCGAATCGTCGGGACGAGAGAACCGGTCGAAGGCGTGGGGCAGGAACGTCTCATCCATTCCCGGGCCTGAATCGGTGACCCGCAGCACGATCTTTCCGGGCTCCTCCGTGAGGTCGGCATCCACCGAGCCACCCGGCGAAATCACCGCCACACTGTTGGCGAGCAGGTTATCGGCGAGCCGCGCGAAATTTTCCGCGCTGATCGCGAAGCGCGCTCTGGCATCAACCGGGGAGACGAGCGAGACGGTGAAGCCGACCTCGGCATCGTTCGCGAGCCCGATCAGGCGAGCCCGGTCGATGCTGCCCATTAGCTCGGAGACCAGGTCCTCGGCGAAGCTCGGGAGGACCGGCACTGCTTGCGCATCGAGACGTGAGAGTTCGAGAAGATTGGTCGCGAGCGACGAGAGCCGGTCTACGGACCGCTCTGCCGCGATGACTTGCGCAGCGAGTGCGGCAGCGTCGTCGAAGTCGTCGTGGGCGAGCTCGAGCTGCGTCTTGAGCGCCGAGAGCGGCGTGCGCAGCTCGTGGGCTGCATCCGACACCACCTGCTTCTCTCGTGCGCTCGAGGCGCGAACCCGACCGAGAAATGCGTTGAGTGTCGTGGCGAGCTCGGAGAGTTCGTCTTTTGCCTGGGCGACAGGAAGCACCGAGGTCGAATCCATCCCCAGGGACTCGGCCCTTTGCTGCATGCGTCGTACCGGCCCGAGCGCGGCCGAGGCGAGCAACCAGGAGGCGAATCCGAACGCGACGAGCAGTACGATCCCGCCGAGGATGAACGCGACGTCGAGACTCTGCATCGCCAACAGGCTGGATGCGGTGCTGCGGGCGGCCCACAGTGACCATTCGCCGGTGGCGGTCTTGACAAGCCTTCCGACCACGACGAACGAGGTCCCGTCCTCACCGGAGCTGAATTTCTCGTTGCGGCCGGCCCGATGCTCAACGAACCGGCGGATGTCGTGGGGCAGAGTGTCGAGCTTAACCTGGCCGCTGGGGTCACGAATTGAGACGAGCAGGCCCTTGCCGGAGTCATCCACGAGTCCCGAAGGGTTTGCGACAACCTCTATCGCGTATGAGTCAAGGTCGGCCCTGGCGAGAGCGGCGTCCGCGGCCAAGAGGATCGAGACGACCTGGGCATGTGCCGCCATCATCGCGATCGCGAAGATCACCGCCGCGACGAGAACACTGCCAATCGTGATCCGAGCGCGGATCGTGAGTCGCCGCAGCATTGCTCAGGCCCCGTCGGCGACGAGTGAATAGCCCGAGCCGCGCACTGTCACGATTCTCACACCCGCATCCACCGGATCGAGTTTACGGCGCACATAGCGCACGTACTGGTCCACGATCGTCGGATCGATGTGACGGGTGGTTCCCCACACCTCTTGGAGGATGTCGCTGCGGGAGACGGTATCGCCCGGCCGCGATACGAGATATCGCAGCAGCGAGAACTCCTTCGTACTGAGGGGAATCTGCTTGTCATGGACGGATGCACGAACGTTCGCGGTGTCGAGCGTGAGCGACCCGAGACGCATTACGGGCTTGGGAGTGGAGGCTTCCCGGCGCACCAGTGCGCGGATGCGGGCGCTGAACTCGGCGAAGGCGAACGGTTTGGTGAGATAGTCGTCTGCGCCGGAATCGAGACCGAAGACTCGATCCTCGATCGCATCGCGCGCGGTGATGAGCAGAACCGGTAGCGTGCTGCCGTGCTGCCGGAGATGACGGCAGATCTCAAAGCCAGTCATCTCGGGCATCATCACATCGATGGCCGCTGCGGCGAACTCGGAGTTAGCCACGGCGATGAGGGCATCCATACCGTTGGTCACGAGTGTGATGTCATAGCCATCGCCAGTGAGGCCGCGCTTGATGAGCGATCCCATCGCATCGTCATCCTCGACGACGAGGATGCGCGTGAGGCCTGGCCCCGTGACGCTAGACAATGCCGGTCGTGCCGAGAAGTGCACCGATCGTGAAGGTCGCGACGAGCGCGAGTGCGCCCCCGATCACGACTCGCGAGGCCGCGCGCACTCGGCCTGCGCCGCCGAGGTGGGCACTGATCAGACCGGTCGCGGCGAGCGCGAGAAGTACGACGGCGAAGGTCACCGGCACTCGCAATTGCTCGGGGGGTAACAGGATCGCAACCAGTGGGACGATCCCGCCGAGGAGGAAGGCGGCCGCAGAGGCAAACGTTGCATGCCAGGGACTGACTACGTCGTTCTGATCGATGTTCAGCTCGACGGAGAGATGGGCGGCGAGCGCATCGTGTGCGGTGAGTTCGGTCGCCACGGTGAGCGCCGTCTCCCGGGTGAGGCCCTTCGCCTGGTAGAGACCGGCAAGTTCGGCGAGTTCCTCATCCGGCGTCTCCTCGAGTTCGCGACGTTCTTTTTCGATGAGCGCGTGCTCACTGTCGCGCTGGCCACTGACCGACACATACTCTCCGAGTGCCATGGAGATCATGCCTCCGACGAGGGCCGCAAGCCCTGC
>JAYTTG010000471.1:0-3804 GCA_043745175.1 Microbacteriaceae bacterium | reverse complement strand
AGCGGGCGGATGCACGCGATGCATTGTGCGCGCGTGACGGCCTGACCCTCGAGGGACTACCCCCCGGCGCGCGGGTCGGCACCGGATCGCCACGCCGGGCCGCCCAGCTGCGGGGTTGGCGACCCGATGTGGAGGTCGTGGATATTCGCGGCAACATCGACACGCGCCTGCGCAAGGTCGCCGAGGGCGAGCTGGATGCCGTGGTGCTCGCTGCGGCCGGTCTCGGCCGGATCGGCCGACTCGACGCCGTGACGGAGTTCTTCGAGCTGGGCAGGTGGGCCACCGCTCCCGGCCAGGGAGCCTTGGCCATCGAGGTGAGAGACAGCTACTCGAGCACGTTCGCCGCGATGCTGAAGGCCATCGATCATCCGTCCACCCGTCTCGCAGTTCTCGCCGAACGAGCGATTCTCGCTCGCCTGGAGGCCGGCTGCGCTGCGCCGATCGGGGCCGCGGGCGTCGTCGACGGCGACATGCTCTTCCTCACCGCCACCGTGTACGCGCCCGACGGCACGAGTTCACTCACCAGTTCGCACGCCCTCGTGCTCGAAGGCAGTCCCTCCGAGCGAGCGCTGCTGCCAGCGGAGCTCGGCAACCGGGTGGCCGGTGAACTCCTCTCGCTCGGTGCTGCCGACATCGTCCCCGTTGGAGCCGTCCTGTGAACCCGTATCGCAGCTTGAAGCCACTGGCCGGCTGGCGTGTGCTCGTTCCGCGTGGGGGCAATTGGGGTGACGGCGTCGCCGCCAACCTCCGCACCTATGGCGCCGTTCCCGTAATCGCGCCGATGATCAATTTCGCGGGCGCCGAAAACGCCAGGGAACTCTCCGATGCGCTCAAGCGCCTTGAGCAGGGGAAATTCGACTGGTTGGTGATCACGAGCGCCACGACGGTTGACGTGCTGATCAGCCAGCAGGTCACCATCCCGGCGACCACGCGAATCGCGGCCGTCGGGGAGACGACCGGAGCAGCACTCACTCTCGCCGGTTACCGGGTCGACTTTGTGCCCGAGAGCGACAATTCGGCCCGGGGTCTTGTGAAGGAGTGGCCCGCCTCTGACATCCTCGGTGCGGTGCTCATCCCCCAGTCTGATCTTGCCGACCCAACCCTCGTCGCGGGCCTCGCCACCCTCGGACTCGAGGTGGAATACGTTTCGGCCTATCGCACGGTGGGAGTGCCCGTCTCGGAGCATGTGGCGGCGGATGTCGCCTCCGGCCGCATCCGGGCCGTGTTGGTGACCTCTGGCAGTGTCGCTCGCCAGGTGCAGGCGCAGCTTGCGCCGCTGCCCGACGAGACCGTCGTGGCCGCAATCGGCCCTCGCACGGCATTCGATGCCCGCGCGGCTGGATTGACCGTGCATGTGATCGCCGAATTGCGCTCCGCGAGTTCCCTCGTGGAGTGCCTCGCGGAGTACGTGATCTCACACGGTGCGGATCCTAGCGACGCTGTTCACGCCGACCGCCAGGAGAGCGATTCATGACCGGTCCGAGCATCCGACCCCGTCGCCTGCGGGCGACTCCGGCGATGCGGCGACTGGTCGCAGAGACCAGGCTCCACCCGGCCGAGCTGGTGCTGCCGATGTTCGTGCGCGAGGGCCTGCGCGAGCCGGTGCCGATCTCCTCGATGCCCGGTGTGGTCAACCATTCGCTCGATTCGTTACGGCGTGCGGCTGTGGAAGCAGCCGAGTCGGGCGTCGGGGGCGTGATGCTCTTCGGCATCCCGGAGCACAAGGACGGCATCGGCTCCGGCGCGACGGCCGACGACGGTATTCTCAATGTCGCTACCCGTGCGGTGGTGGCCGAGGTCGGCGATGCTCTCGTGGTGCAAACCGATCTCTGTCTCGATGAATTTACCGACCACGGCCACTGCGGGGTGCTCGCCGCCGACGGAAGCGTCGACAACGACGCATCCCTGCTTCGCTACCGGGACATGGCTGTCGCGCAGGCCGCGGCCGGGTCCCAGTTGCTCGGCCTCAGCGGCATGATGGACGGCCAGGTTGCCGCTGTTCGCGAAGCGCTCGACAGCAACGACTTCGGCGGCACCGCGATCCTTGGCTACGCGGCCAAGTACGCCTCTGCCTTCTATGGGCCCTTTCGCGAGGCCGTCGACTCGTCGCTCGTCGGCGATCGTCGCAGTTACCAGCTCGATGCCGCCAACCGCCGCGAGGGACTCCGCGAGGTGTTACTCGACGTCGAGGAAGGCGCCGACATCGTGATGGTGAAGCCCGCCATGAGCTACCTGGATGTACTGGCCGATGCCGCGGCCGTGAGCCCGGTGCCGGTGTGGGCATACCAGGTGTCGGGCGAATACGCGATGATCGAGGCCGCCGCAGCCAACGGCTGGATCGACCGCCGTCGCGCGATCGAAGAGTCGGTCGTGAGCGTCAAGCGCGCCGGAGCCGACGCCGTTCTCAGTTACTGGGCCGTCGAACTGGCAGATTGGTTGCGCTCATGAGTATCAACGAGACCTACTTCACCCGGGCGAAACTCTCCATCCCCGGTGGCGTCAACTCGCCGGTGCGGGCCTACGGCTCGGTCGGCGGCACACCAAGATTCATGGTGTCGGCTCGCGGACCCTACATCATCGATGCAGACGGACGTGAATACGTCGACCTCGTGAGCTCGTGGGGTCCAGCGATTCTCGGGCACGCGCATCCGTCCGTGGTCAAGGCGGTTCAGGATGCCGCCGCTCGCGGCCTGTCGTTTGGGGCCTCCACTCCCGGCGAGACTGAGCTTGCCGAGCTCGTGCGGGAGCGAGTCCGGGTGGAGTCGACCACGAGCTCCGGCCAGCTCACCGGCTCGGTGCAGTCGCCGATCGAAAAGATCCGCATGGTGTCGACCGGCACCGAAGCGACCATGACGGCGATCCGTCTTGCTCGCGGATTCACCGGCCGTGACCTGCTGGTGAAATTTGCCGGACACTATCACGGGCACTCCGATGCCCTGCTCGCTGAGGCGGGTTCGGGGCTCGCCACCCTGGCCTTGCCCGGTTCCGCCGGTGTGACCGCGGCGACGGCTGCGCAGACGATCGTGCTTTCCTATAACGACATCGACGCCGTCCGAGCGCTCTTTTCGGCACAGGGCCAGAAGATCGCCGCGGTGATCGTGGAGGCGGCTTCGGCAAACATGGGTGTAGTGCCGCCGGACCGCGGTTTCAACCGTGAACTTGCGGCGATCGCCCACGAGCACGGCGCGCTCGTGATTTTTGACGAGGTGCTCACCGGCTTCCGCGTCGGTCCGGCCGGTTGGTGGGGCCTCGAGGCAGCCAGGGTCGTTCCCGATGGCGCGGGGTGGATGCCCGACCTCTTCGCCTTCGGCAAAGTCATCGGCGGGGGTCTTCCCCTTGCCGCGCTCGGTGGTCGTGCAGACATTATGGACTATCTCGCACCACTCGGCCCGGTTTACCAGGCTGGAACGCTCAGCGGCAACCCGGTGGCGGTTGCGGCCGGCATCTCCACGTTGCGTGCCGCGGATGCCTCGATCTACGCCCGCCTGGACGCGGTCGCCGACCAGCTCTCCGTCGCCGTGTCATCGGCGTTGAGCGTCGAGGGCGTCGATCACTCGGTACAACGCGCTGGGAATCTGTTCTCGTTCGCCTTCTCACCCACGAAGCCGCGCAACTACGACGAGGTGCGGGCGCAGCAGACCTTCCGATATCCGCCATTCTTCCAGGCGATGTTGCACGCGGGGGTGTCACTCCCCCCCTCGGTGTTCGAGGCGTGGTTCGTCACCGCTGCGCACGACGAGGTCGCGGTGTCCCGCATCCTCGAGGCCCTGCCAGCAGCGGCAAAGGCCGCGGCCGCGGCGGTTC
>JAYTTG010000470.1:0-3818 GCA_043745175.1 Microbacteriaceae bacterium | reverse complement strand
TTGGGCGTACCGAACCGGTGAGCGGTGATGCTGACCGCCTGCTCCCGCAGGAACGGCAGAAGCTCGATTCGGCCGGCCGGAGTGACCGGACCGCCGTAGATGGCGACATCCGGGCGTCCGCCGAGTGCGACAGCGAGGGCTGAATGGTCGCCACCGATGAGTCGGATGCGGCTGAGACCTGGCTGGCTGGGGCCAGGACACAGCGACGGCACTCGCGCAAGCCAGGTCGCGTCATCCTCGACCAGCACCGGGATACCGACCAGCGCGTCGCTCGCGACGGCGGTAGACACCGTGAGGTCGGATCCGGCACGCAGTCCTGCGCCCACGACCCGCAGCAGCTCGGACAGTGGCGCTCCCTCAGAGAGTCGGATCGTCACAGGCACCGGGAGGTAGCGGAACACGTTGCGCTCGGCGGCCAGGGCGGAGACATCCTGAGCCTGCCCGAAGGTGCTGTGCCAGGCCGCGGCGTCGCTGCCGAAGGCGCCAGACAGCGAGTCATCTGCCGCACGCAGCGCTTTCACCCCAGCATGGGTGATCGCTTCGCCGGGCGCAGAGTGGTGTGCAGGCACCCACGAGCCGAGGCCGAACAGGTAGTTCGGTCCGCCCGCCTTTGTCCCGGCTCCGACCGATGACTTCTTCCAGCCGCCGAAGGGTTGGCGCTGCACGATTGCCCCGGTAATGCCGCGATTCACGTAAAGATTTCCGGCCTGAACGGTGTTGAGCCACAGGCCGAGCTCCGCCGGGTCGAGGGAATGGATGCCCGCAGTCAGCCCGAAGTCGGTCTCGTTCTGCAGGGCGATTGCCTCCTCGAGCGTCGGTGCGGTCATCACGCCGAGCACGGGCCCGAAGTACTCGGTCTGGTGAAAGGCCGATCCGCGACGCACTCCGGTGCGCACCCCCGGCGACCAGAGCTGGCCGTCACTGTCGAGTTTTTCGGGCGCCAGCATCCAGGCCTCACTCTCGCCGAGTGTGGTGAGAGCGCCGAGAAGCTTGCCATTGGCCGGCTCGATCAGCGGCCCCATCTGGGTCGCTGGGTCGGTGGGGTAGCCCACCTTGAGCGAGGCAACCGCGTCCCGCAGCTGGTTGGTGAAGCGCGCCGAGTGAGCGACAGAGCCGACCAGGATCACCAGGGAGGCCGCCGAGCACTTCTGCCCGGCATGGCCGAACGCCGATGCGACGACATCCTTGACGGCGAGGTCGAGGTCAGCGCTCGGCGTGACGATTATCGCGTTCTTGCCGCTGGTCTCGGCAAGAAGGGGCAGGTCGGGGCGGAAGGAACGGAACAGCTCTGCGGTCTCGTAGCCGCCGGTGAGGATTACCCGGTCCACTGCGGGGTGGGAGATCAGTTGCGTTCCGAGGTCGCGTTCGCTCAGTTGCACGAGCTGCAGCACTTCCCGGGGCACACCGCCCTCCCAAAGGGCTTCAGCCAGCACGGCTCCACAGCGGGCCGAGAGCGCCGCCGGCTTGAGGATGACGGCGCTGCCGGCCGCGAGGGCGGCCAGGGTGGAGCCTGCAGGAATAGCGACGGGGAAGTTCCACGGTGGGGTCACGACGGTGAGTCTCGAGGGTACGAAGGTGGCGCCGTCGACGGTCTCGAGAGTGCGGGCGAGCTCGGCGTAATAGTGGGCGAAGTCAATGGCCTCGCTGACCTCCGGGTCTCCCTGGTCGATGGTCTTGCCGGCTTCGCTCGCCATCACTTCGAGCAGCTCTGCACGGTGAGCGCTGAGGGAGTCTCCCGCGCGATGCAGGATGGCGGCACGCTCGTGGGCGCTACGGGCACCCCACTCGGCGCCAGCGGCGACGGTTGCGGTGATCACCCGGTCGAGGGCATCCTCTGTGCTGATGACGGAGTCGCCGACCGCGGAGATGCCGAGCCGCGAGACGGGGACACGCTCGAGGATGCGGGCGCTCCACGCGCGGTTGGCCGGAAGCGAGGGGTCAGTGTCGGCCTGATTGACGAAGCGGTCGGTCGGTGAGATTTCGGTGTTGGAGCGATTCTGGGTGCGTCGCGGCAGCGGGATGGCCTGGTCGAGCGAGGCGAGCGAGGCGAGGAACCGGCCCTTCTCCCTCTCGAACAGCACTTCGTTGTCGGACAGCTCGAACACCGCCGACATGAAGTTGTCCTGGCTCGCGCCCTCCTCGAGCCGACGGATGAGGTAGGCGATCGCGACATCGAATTCTTTCGGCTGCACGACGGGCGTATAGAGCAGGAGGCCACCGACATCCTTTTTCACCGCTTCCGCCTGGCCGGTAGCCATGCCAAGCAGCATCTCGAACTCGATACCGTGCCGCACGCCGCGCATCCCGGCGAGTAACCAGGCGTAGGCCACATCGAAGAGGTTGTGACCCGCCACGCCGAGGCGTAATCCATCGATGCGCTCCGGTCGCAACGCGTAGTCGAGGATCCTCTTGTAGTTGGTGTCAGTGTCCTGTTTTGTTGACCAGGTGGCGAGCGGCCAGCCGCGCACCGAGGACTCCGCCTGCTCCATCGGCAGGTTGGCGCCTTTGACCAGACGCACCTTGATCGCAGCGCCACCGGCGGCCCGGCGGCGAGTGGCCCAGTCACCGAGCGTCACCATCGCGGCGAGGGCATCCGGCAGGTAGGCCTGCAGCACAATGCCAGCCTCGAGCTGCGCGAATCGGGGCTGGTCGAGGAGTCGCGTGAAGACAGCGACGGTGAGACCGAGATCCTTGTACTCCTCCATGTCGAGGTTGATGAACTTGGTTGGCGTCGAGGAGGCCGCGCGCTCGAACAGCGGAGCCAGACTCGCGACGACGTGCTCGACATCCGCCTCGAATGCCCAGGGCGAGTGCGGAGCGACGGTCGACGAAACCTTGATCGACACGTAGTCGACGTCATCCCTGGCAAGCAGAGCGTGGGTACCGGCGAGGCGACGGGCAGCTTCCCGCTCTCCCAACACCGCTTCTCCGAGGAGGTTCACGTTGAGCTTCGCGCCGTGAGCGCGGAGGGACCCGATCGCGGTGCCGAGCTTTGCCGGCGTGGCATCCACGATGAGATGTCCGACCATACCGCGCAGGACCCGACGGGCGATCGGCACGACGATTCCCGGAAGGAGCGGAGCAAATACGCCGCCGAGGCGCACCGCAGCGCGCAAGGGTACGGGCAGGAACGCGGGCACTTCAGGTGCGAGCGCCGCCAGGTTACGCGCGGCAACCCGGAGGTCCTCCGGGCGGATGACGCCGTCGACGAAGCCGACCGTGAAGTCGAGCCCCTTCGGATCCTTCAACACTCCGGCGAGGCGCCCGGCGGAGGCGTTCACCGGCTCCCGTGCACCCTCTTCGAGCCAGTGGCGCACGAGCGCGACAGTGCGCTCGGCGAGCTCGGGGGAGAGGGCGTCGTCCAGGGACGTGGTCGTGGCGGTGTCGGTCACGGGAATCCTTTCGCAGCAGTCTGATTCCAGTATCGATTCGCACATCCGGTTAGGTAAAGCGACCCTTTCTGATGAGTATTCTTAAGTGGAACTAATGGATAGGATGCCCCGATGCTTGATGTGCGCCGCCTCCGCCTCCTTCGCGAACTTCAGATCCGCGGCACCCTCGCCGGCGTGGCCGAAGCGCTGAGTTTCAGCCCCTCTGCGGTGTCGCAGCAACTGAGCCTGCTCGAGAAGGAAGTGGGTGTGGAACTCCTGAGATCCTCGGGCCGCCGCGTGGTGCTCACGCCGCAGGCGGAGATCCTGGTCAGCCATACGGCGGAGGTGTTGCGCACGCTCGAACGTGCCGAAGCCGAACTCGCCTCGTCGCTGACGACTGTCACCGGAACGGTGAAGATCGCGGTCTTCCAATCTGCAGCGCTCGCC
>JAYTTG010000469.1:0-3823 GCA_043745175.1 Microbacteriaceae bacterium | reverse complement strand
GCCTGGCTGGGCGAGCAGCGCACCGCCATGATTGCGACGATCTTCGTGATCGTCTGGGGGCTCGTCGGGTTTTATATGGTGCTGTTCGTCGCCGCGATAAAGGGTATCCCGGCCGAGATCTTCGAGGCGGCGCGTATCGATGGGGCTGGCCGGTTCCGCACCGCGGTGACGATCACGATCCCGCTCATCCGGGACAACATCCAGACCGCCTACATCTACATGGGCATCCTCGCGCTGGACGCCTTTGTGTACATGTCAGTGCTCAACGCCGGCGGCGGGCCCAACAACTCGACCCTGGTCATGGCGCAGCAGCTCTTCACTACGGCGTTCACCAAGGGCCAGTTTGGACTCGCTTGCGCAATGGGTGTCGTGCTGGCACTCGTCACGCTGGCCTTCGCCGGCCTCGTATTTGTTGTGAACCGGCTGACCGGCGGAACGAACGAGGTGGCAGAATGACCACGATCAAGGCGGATGTCTCGGCCCGCGTCATCACCCGCAAGTCGACCTCCACGACGAGCGACCGAGTCGTCGGGGGGATCTCACACACCATCCTCACCATCTGGTCGCTCATCGTGGTGCTTCCGTTGCTCTGGACGGTCATGTCCTCGTTCAAGACGAGCTCCGAAATCTTCTCGTCTCCATTTTCCCTGCCGTCGAAATGGAACTTCGACAACTACGTCGGCGCCTGGACCACCGCCGGTATCGGCAGCTTCCTGCTGAACTCGATGATCGTGGTGTTCGGTGCCCTGGCCATCACGATGCTGTTCGGGGCGATGTGCGCGTACGTGCTCGCCCGGTTCCAGTTTCCGGGAAACCGAGCCATCTACTACCTGATGCTCGCCGGGCTCACCTTCCCGATCTTCCTCGCGATCGTGCCGCTGTTCTTCGTGCTGCGCAGCATCGGCCTGCTCAACACGCTGCCCGGCCTCATCCTCACCTATGCGGCGTTCGCCTTGCCATTCACCGTGTTCTTTCTTTTCTCGTTCTTCAAGGCGCTCCCCCTTTCGATCGCCGAGGCGGCGGCCCTGGATGGCGCGGGCGAATGGCGCACCTTTTTTCAGGTGATGCTGCCGATGTCCCGCCCCGGGCTCGCGACCGTGGCCATCCTCAACTTTGTCGGGCTGTGGAACCAGTTCCTGCTACCGGTGGCCCTGAATACCGACCCGAAGAACTACGTGCTCACCCAGGGCATGGCGTCGTTCGCATCCCAGGCCGGATACTCGGTCGACTTCGGCCAGCTCTTCGCCGGAGCCGTCATGACAATCGTGCCGGTATTCATCGTCTATCTCGTCTTCCAGCGCCAACTGCAGGGGTCAGTGTCGCAGGGTACGAGCAAGTAGACCCCTTGCACGCCGGCGCCCTGAGCGCCCTCTCTGCCCCCCTCTGCGACACTCGCGCCCGAAAGTCCAGGCACGAGTGTCGCTCAGCGGCGCGCGCGCACGTCCCAGAGGTGGTGCGTGGGATCGTGGGCGAGATACACCGCGAAGCTCGCTACGGTGAATCTGGCGCCGTCACTGCGGCGGCCGGGGCGGTGCCACGCATCTCCCGGCACTGCGTCGAAGGCATCGGCGAGCGCGGAGCCGGCCTCGACGATCTCCGTCGCAATCGTGGCGGGATCCTGTTCGTTGTAGCGCTCCACCACCGCGGTCTCGTCCTGGTCCCAGTTGGGATAAATCGGGTCGTCTTTGTCGAGCATCAGAAGGAGGCGTGTGCGATAGAGGCGGAACACATCGCGCACATGAGCGGCGTATTCGAGCCCGGACCAGGTGCTGTCATCGGGCCGTACCGCCACATCCGCCCGTTGCAGCACCGCCGACCAGGCCGCGAGGTTCACGCGCACGATGCCGGCGACCTCGCGCTCCGTCATGGTCGCGGCGTCGAAGCCGCACTCGGCGCAGGGTCGCTCCAGTACCCAGGTCCAGTTCTTACTGTCGGGGATGATCGGCATGCTCCCATAGTGACGCACGAACGGGTACGGCGACCGTAGAAATCGTGCAAACCTCCCCCGTATTCGAACCCGCAGCCGCCGCTGTGCCTGCCCACATGAATGTCGACCACGCGGACGACACCCTCCTCGCCGCGCAGGCCTCCGCCGACCCCAGACGCGACTGCGCCCTGATGATCGGACTCAACGGCGACGCCGGCTACCGGGGCTACTCAGTCGGTGCAGTCGCCACCGAACTGCGGATGCCGCGGGCCACACCGATCCCCGAGCGAGCCGGGATCCGCAGCGAGATCGCGGTTCCCCAAGCGGGTACACGAGCGGCTCGGCACCACACCCCCACCCACACTGAGCAGTGGGTGCACGCGCGCTGGACGCACGATGAGCATCTGCTACCAAACCAGGAGGCCGGTGGTGTCGAACACCTATTCAAGCGAGACACCCGTCGAGCTGTAGAGGAGAAATATCATGTCCAAATCCCCCAACCGCCTGCTGGCAACTGTCTTCGGCGCGCTCTACCTTCTCGTCGGCCTGCTCGGCTTCACGGCGACCTCCGGTGTCGGATTCTTCGACACCAAGGGCGGCCTGCTGCTCGGCATCTTCGAGGTCAATGTCTTCCATAATGTGGCCCACCTTCTCATCGGCGCAGCCCTGCTCATCGCCGGACTGTCCAGCGTTCGCGCCTCAAAGACGGTCAACTCGGTCGTCGGAGCGGCCTATTTGCTGCTCGGCATCGTCGGTCTGTTCATTCTGAACTCGGCCGCCAACATCCTGGCCATCAACAGCGCGGATAACGTGCTCCACTTCGGCAGCGCCGTAATCCTTCTCGGCGTCGGTCTCGGCGCCGATAAGGTCGTCCGCGCCCACGCCGCCGCGTAACGGTCTGCCGACAGAATCGCACGGAAGAGAGTTCTGATGACTGGTATTGTTCGCGCCTGGTTGTCGTTTGCAGCCATTGGTGCTGGAATCATCCACCTGGCACTCGTGATCAGCTCTCCCTTGGCGATCGGCATCCCCCTGGTGCTGTTCGGTATCGCCGAACTCACCTGGGGCGTGCTCATCCTCGTGAAAGACCGTCTACTCCTGACTCGGCTCGCTCAAGCTGGTGCCATCACACCGGTCCTGCTGTGGAGCCTGCTCACCGTGACGGTTACCCTTCTCGCCGCACCGCAGATCGCCTCGTCGCTGCGCTTTGTACCCATGGGGATCGCGGTCATTTTCGAACTCTTCATCGCGGGAGTACTGAGCGTCATCCTGCGTCGGCAGGCTGAGACTGAGACCGAGCCGTCGACTCCGATTGCCAAGCCTGTCACTGCCGTGAGATATCTGTCCGCTGTGATCATTGCCGGCGTGCTCGTGGGCGCTCTCACGACTCCAGCGCTGGCCGCCACTCAGGCCGGTGCGGTCGCCATCGAACACGGCGGCACCATGGGCGGAATGATGACCATGAATATGCCCGGGATGGGCCGTTAGACGCAGCAGCAGTCCAAGCTGAAGACACTTCGGGTCACCTCACCTGAATTCAGCAGTCGTCATAGCCACTGTCGGAAACTTGCTGCAGGAGGTGCGCGAACGCAGCTGGGCGCTTCCGGAGACAGCGCCATTCAACAGCCTGCAACTCTCGCGACTGTTGCTTATCCGCCTCAATCTGGCTTTTCTCCCCGGCGAGTGCACGCGTCGACCGGTCGCTCATGCATCGGCATTTCGGCTTCGAGACCACCGGGGTCACTTAGCACCATTCGACCAGATCGCCCGGGCGAAGCAGTTCACGGAGAGACCTATGGAGGCCGGTCTGATGCTGTGGACGGGGACACTGAGGAACGCGAGGGCGACGTGTGCGCACCGCCTGCCGAGTCAACACCGCGACATTCGAAGACCTCT
>JAYTTG010000468.1:0-3832 GCA_043745175.1 Microbacteriaceae bacterium | reverse complement strand
GTTACCATGCTGTTATACAGTTCAAGAGCAGAAGTTGTTTGCTGTGGCAGCCTCTGCGGAATGTGATTGCAGGACACTCTTGGTGCAAGGGAGAGGGTCGGTTTCTTGCCTCTGAAACCGGCCCTCAATCCTATTTAATTGGCCCATTTCACGGGTCGTTCCCGCGCTAGCCTCCGCGTCATCCGGGTTTGAATTCCGTAGAATGGTGCCCGGGTTGAGAGGAGGCCCGTGAGCGACAAGGCGACGGCAGTCACCGCGTGGGAGGCACTGTTTCGTGCCCAGGTATCGGTGATGCGTTACCTGAACGCAGAGTTCCCGACGGGTGAGGTCTCACTCAACGAGTACGACGTGCTGTTCAACCTGTCTCGCCAGCCTGGCCGCCAGCTGCGCATGAAGGAGCTCAATCGGCACCTGCTGCTCACCCAGCCGAGCGTGAGCCGACTCGTGGATCGCCTCGTATCACGTGGCCTACTCCGTAAATCCCACGACCAAGACGACGCGCGCGGCGTGAACGTGGCACTCACCCTGGCAGGATTCGAATTATTCCGCACCGTGGCTCGTAGTCACATCCGGTCGATCGCCGAACGAGTGGGTGGCACCCTCAGCACCGCCGAGCTCGAAACGCTGACCAAACTCTGCGACCGGTTGAGGCTCGCAGACCGGAAGTAGTGGATTCGACGCTTCGTCAGTCGTGCGGAGGGCGTGCTTGCTGCTGTCGACGATGACGTGCTCGCGACCCCGCGACGATCACGAACGACCGCGGGGAGGCCAGAAGAGCGCGAATTACTCGCTGGGGATGGCTTCGCAGGATTCGCAGGAAGCCGGCCTTGCGACGCCCGGGGGGCGCTTCGAACAGCGAGACTGCGAAGATGAGCGGATCACTCACGCGCTCGAGGACGAGTCTGACCTGGCAATAGATTTCGCTCGGAAGGGTGATTTCGCCCACCGGAACCCCGACAGTCGTGAGGAACGGTCGAAGTGGTTCGAAGCCGTGAACGTCCGTGACGAGCTGAACGAGGGCGCCCTGCTCCACCGGGGTCAGGCTGTTGCGGAACATCGAGATGAAGTAGGCGATCTGTGACTCGGCGCGGCGATCACGGGCAAGGGCACCCAGCTGATCGTGGCCCGCAACGAGCACTGTGCTAACCCGGTCGAGAGCGGGCACGACGACACCGCTGATCTGAAGTACCACTCGACGGGACCAGAACAATTCGAAGACCTGTGCCGGGGCAGCGTAAAACCCCGGGAGAACGTCATAGATATCGAGCGGGCAGACCAGATCGGGATGAACGAGCCGAGTGAAAACCGGAGGCAATAACCCACTGGTATGCCCGGGTGGGATTCGCGACCATCCGACCCCCTCGAGCGCCAACACCAGGTGGAGTTGGTGGATGGGCTCGACAAGCACGATCGCTGTTGGCGAGACTCGGGGAGAGACCAGTCCGAGCTGAGCGAACATCGGCCCCCCAGCGGCGAGAGTGCGGATGCTGTGCGTTCGGGCGAGCTGGGCGACGACGACGGCAGCGCGGAGCTTATCGCTTCGGAGTCTCGCCTGGTCCGAAGAGCTCGCCGACATCCCTGGCGGCGGCTCTGACGGTATTGCCGCCATGGTGCCTCCTCACGGCCTCCTCGCGGCCTCCTCGCTGATACCGTACTGGACAGCCCGCTTTCCAGCGGCGACCTCGTACTGTGGGAGATATGAACCTCCCGCTCGATTCGACCGAACATCCGACGATCGTCTGGCTGAGGGATGACCTCCGCATCGCCGACAATCCCGCATTGAGTGCCGCCACCGAGCGCGGAGCGCCGGTCGTGGTGCTGTTCCTTCTCGACGAGCTGAGCAGCGGCATCCGTCCTCTCGGAGCAGCGAGCCGCTGGTGGCTGCATCACAGTCTCGAGGCTCTCGCCGCCGTGGTCGAACAGCTCGGCGCCACCTTCGTTCTCCGACGCGGCGCCGCTCTGCCCGAACTAACCCGACTGGTGGCCGAGCTCGGCGCGGGGGCCGTCTTCTGGAATCGCCGCTACGGCGGACCGCAGAGGACCGTGGATACCGCGCTCAAGACGAGCCTGCGAGCGACGGGACTCACAGTCCAGAGCTTTCACGCCAACCTGCTGCACGAGCCTTGGACCGTGACAACGGGATCCGGCACACCGTTCAGGGTATTCACGCCATTCTGGAAGTCCTGCCTCGCCGCCGCCCCTCCCCGCGAACCGTTGCCGGCGCCGACCAGCCTCAGCGGCGTATCGGGCGTCGCGAGTGACGAACTCGCCGGCTGGATGCTCCTGCCCTCCCGCCCGGACTGGGCCGGCGGCATTCGAGCCGCCTGGACTCCTGGGGAGAAGGCCGCGCACGCCCAGCTCGAGCATTTTGCCGAGCACGAGCTGGCCCACTACGACACCGCCCGGGATGCCCCGGGCGGGGAGGCTACCTCCCGCCTATCGCCCCACTTGCGCTTCGGTGAGATCAGTCCATTCCAGGTCTGGCAGCGGATCCAGCGTGGCGAGCTCACCGCCGCCGCCCGCCGCAACGCCTCCAAGTTTCTCAGTGAGATCGGCTGGCGTGAGTTCAACTGGAACATCCTGTTTCACGCCCCCGACCTGCATGAGAAAAACTTTCGCGCCGACTTCGATGCCTTCCCGTGGCCTGAACCCGACCCGCGCGACCTCACCGCCTGGCAGCAGGGCCGTACCGGCATCCCCCTCGTCGACGCGGGAATGCGCGAGCTCTGGCAGACGGGCTACATGCACAACCGGGTGCGGATGGTGGTGGCATCCTTCTTGATCAAGAACTTGCTCGTGGACTGGCGAGTCGGCGAGCGGTGGTTCTGGGACACTCTCGTCGACGCAGACGAAGCAAACAATCCGGGCAACTGGCAGTGGGTCGCGGGATCGGGGGCGGATGCCGCGCCGTACTTTCGCATCTTCAACCCGCTGTTGCAGGCGGAGAAGTTCGATAGCAAAGGCGTCTACCAGCGCCGCTATATTCCCGAACTCGGTACACCGGCCTACCCACAGCCGATTGTGGACCTCAAGAAGTCCCGGAACGATGCCCTCGCCGCTTACGAACTGGTGAAACGGGCCGGTAACTCCGCCTGATCAGAACCCGCAGCGGAGCGGATGATGCGGTCGCAGCCGACGAACTGGGGAAGCTGGCGGGGGACGCGGCTACGGCCGCGGGCGACCCCCGATAGTCGAGACGGCGAGCGCGCCGGCCTGGGCGCCAGCGGATGCGGCCGCCATGGCCCCCGCGCCGGACACCCAGGCGGCGAGGAATCCGGCCGCGAAGGCATCCCCTGCTCCGGTCGGATCGACGATCGCGACCGAAACCGCCGCCACCATGGTGGTGGGCATTCCTCGCTCGACCACCACAACACCGGCGGTGTCGAGGGTGAGGGCCACGACATCGAAGCGCTCGCCCAGCCGCTCCGCGATATGAATCGGGTCGTCAAGGCCGGTGAGCACCCGACCCTCCTCCAGATTGGGGAAGAACAGGTGGGCGCCCTCCACGCTCTCCAGAAAACGGTCGACGCCGAAGTCCGTGATGAATCCCGAAGAAGCGGGATCCACCGAGATACGCACTCCACGGGCCGTCGCTCGCTGCACGAGGTTGCGCAGCGAGGACTGGTCGGGTTGAGAGAACACGCTGTAGCCGGTGAAGTGCAGCACCGCGGCCCCGGTGAGCAGCCGGTCGGTGACAGCATCCGGAGTCAGCTTGGCGTTGGCGCCCTTCTCTGTGAGCATGGTGCGGCGTTCCCCGGAGACGATCACAATGATGGCGCCGGTGGGCAGTTCGTCATCGCCAAGGAGATGCGGGGTGACCCCGTTGCCGGCG
>JAYTTG010000467.1:0-3832 GCA_043745175.1 Microbacteriaceae bacterium | reverse complement strand
CCACGCACCAGGAAGGCGGTCTGACGCGCACGGGTCGCGAGCTCCTCCGTTTGGAAGGTCGTGCCGCGGCTGAATATCTGCGGATCCGCCCAGTAGCGGATCCGGGTGCCGGTGACACCGCGAGCTACCTTGCCGACCACGCGCAATTCGCTCTTGTTCTCGAACGGGGTGAACACGGCATCCACTCTCGGCCCCTCGGCGGTGTCGGCAAAGATGCCGGGCTCACCGCGGTGAAACGACATCGCCCAGGTCTTGCCATCGCGATCAACCTCGACGTCGAGACGTTCGGAAAGAGCATTGACCACGGATGCGCCGACGCCGTGCAATCCCCCGGAGGCACCATATGAACCACTGCCGAACTTGCCGCCGGCGTGGAGTTTGGTGAAAACCACCTCGACTCCAGAAAGTCCGGTTTTCGGCTCAATATCAACCGGGATACCCCTGGCGCGGTCGCGCACTTCTACGCTTTCGTCTTTGTGCAGGACAACACTGATTTTGTCGCCGCTGCCTCCAAGCGCCTCGTCGACAGAGTTATCGATGATCTCCCACAGGCAGTGCATCAGGCCCCGCGAGTCGGTGGATCCGATATACATGCCGGGACGCTTGCGTACCGCCTCGAGACCCTCGAGTACCGACAGGTGCCGTGCGGAATAGTCTGAACTCGCCACGTAAATCTCCTTCGTGGCGCCGCCCTCATCGTCAGAGCGAGGAATGGACAGTGGCCGGGACGCATTCAACACTAATGACAGCGGATGCGGTCGTCGGCATCCGACACCCCCACGACTGGGTGCGTACGCGTACAGCGAAATACGCAGGTTTTGTCGTCATGATTCAGCGCAGCCGTGTTTGGATAGGAGAAACAAGTTATTGACAGGAAACCGGAGGAGCAACTCATGACTCAGAGTGCACCCGACACGACAGCGGTGGAACAGCTCGACTCGAACCACCAGCTCACCGCATCGGACCGTTGCGACAGTTGTGGCGCGCAGGCGTACATCCGAGTCGCCATCGGTTCAAGCGAGCTGTTGTTCTGCGCCCACCACGGTAAGAAGTACCAGGAGAAGCTCGCGTCCATCGCCAGCAACTGGCATGACGAATCGGACCGACTGCTTCAAGACAATCGCGCCTGATTCTGCAGCTTTAATCTTTCTCAGCGCCCTCGGCTTTTCCCGGGGGCGCTGTGTTGTCTCCTCTCATTGAATGCGGCGTCACTCGAGAAAGCGGCGGCGGATTCGCGGACTGAGGCGCGTGACGATCTCCTCACCGATGGTGCCGATCTGGTCTGCCCACTCCTGTAGCGTCGGCTCACCGTCCGTGCCGCTACCGAAGAGCACTGCAGTATCACCGGGACGAACGGGGGAACCACTCGTGTCCACCGTCAACCGGTCCAGTTGCACCGAGACGACCTCGTATCGCGCTCCATCAATCGAGACCTGCACTGTGCCCATGGCTGAGCTCGGGATTCCGTCACCGTAACCAATCCCCAGGGTCGCCAGGCCATCCCCCTCCGCAATTACCGGTGCGGTGAGCGTCATTACCGGTTCGAGCCAGAGCGAAGACGGGCTGACCCCGCCGCCCGGGGAGATTCCGTAGGAGAAGGCACCAATCCGCACCAGGTCAAACCGAGCATCGGCGCGACCGAACGCGGCGGCACTGGCCGCAAGATGCCGCACGGTGACGCTCGCGCCGAGTCTCTCCGCGACCGCGATCGCTGAGCGGAACCGCTCAATCGCCAGGGTGTCGTCGCCGTCGGACGCCTCCGCGATATGAGTCCAGATACCGACGAGCTCGATGCAGTCAGAGAGCGCGAGCGCACGAGTCACCAGGCCGGGCCATTCCTCGATGCTGGCGCCGTTTCGGTGAAGGCCTGTGTCGATCTTGAGGTGCACCCGCGCACGACCGGACACGCTGGCCCGCGCAATTTCCTCCAACTGGCCGAGTGTCGAGACCCCGAAGTCGAGCTCAGCCTCGATCGCTCTGCTGTAGTCCTCGTCAGGCCCGAGTAGCCAGGTAAACACGGGCACATCGCGCGGGATACCGTTCTTCCGCAACTCGAGACCGGTTTCAATGTCGAGGGTACCGATCCAAGCGACCCCGGCCGCGATGGCCGCGCGCGCGACCGGGAGAAGACCGTGTCCATAAGCATCCGCCTTAACCACGGCCATCAGGGCGGCCGGAGCTACCCGCTCAGCGAGTCGAGCGAGGTTACGTCGGTAGGCGGACAGATCGATCGTGGCGGTTGGCACACTCATCGATACACCCGAGGCAGGTGACTGCCGAAGACGGAGACGATCTCCGCACTCGGGCGCCCGAGGCTGCTCGCCCAGTCCCAGATGGCAGGCTCGCCAGTGGAGGGGTCACCGAAAACGACCGCCTCGTCACCGATCACGACCGAGTCCTGCCCGAGATCGAGCACAAGGGCGTTCATCGCCACGCGACCCACGATGCGACGCGACGCTCCACGGAGTCGGAGGGATCCTCTGTTGCTCGCGATGCGATCCAGGCCATCGGCGTAACCGATTCCCACGAGCGCGAGATTGGTGCGCGAGATCGCGGTCCAGGTGTATCCGTAGGAGACGCTCTCACCGGCGTCGATGGTCTTTATGCCCACCACCAGCGCGCTGACCCGCATCGCCGGCTGCAGCTCGAGGTCCGCCGAAAGTCCATAGAGAGCCGAACCCGCAGAAACAAAGGTCGCATCATGGTCCAACGACGCGGCGGAATCGATGTCACGGGCGCAGGCACCGCCATCGACGGCGGCGTCGATCACCGCAGTGAGGCCATGACCATAGGCATCCGCCCTGACGTCGGCGACGATGATTTGAGAAGCAGCCCGGCGAACGAGCACGGCCGCGTTCTCACGGATCGCCGAGAGATTGATGCTTGCACTGTGAATGCCTGAACCGGGCAGCGTCATCACCTTTCGGACTGAACGAACGATTCTCGAGAACCTAGATCCTTGAGAATACGTGCTTCGCGTGGGCGATGATCACTTCTCGGGCTCGCGTGGCGTAGTGCTCGAGGCTTTTGTCGAGATCTGACTGCACCACGGTGAATCCACGACGCTCACCGATCGACGCGATGATGGCATCGGTGAGAAGCGGGTTGAGGGGCAATACGGGGCCACCGACCTGCGTGCCGATTGCAATAGTGCCGCTCGCTACTGTGCCGATCGTACCGGTGTCGAGGACGCCCTCCATCGAACCCTCGCCATTGCCGCTGCCCGCGTCGAGGATGCCAAGGGGCTTTGCGCCGGTATCAAGTGTCCAGCGAGACGCGTTATCTTCGAACCCGACGATCTGGCCAAACGGTGAACCGACGATCACATAGCCGACCGCGCGCGTGGGGATGCGTGTCACGCAAAACGGCAGGATAGCGAGCCCCTCGAGCGAGGTGCCATCGATGAGTGTGATCGAGTGGCTGAGCAACTCGGCACCCGACCCGTAAGCGAACACCGACACACCACTCGCGCGCAGCGCGCGAAGCCGGACACCGTTCGCCAGCAGGTCGGCATGGATGTTGCGCATCGCCGACAGCGGTCCGTTGCCGACGATGACGAGGTCGACATCCGTCGGGAGTTCAGATCCGACCTCGTGAGCGACCACCGTCACGGAATGCCCGGCGTTCGTGAGTCGGGCTGTCAATGCCATGACATTACCCCGGTCACCAGCTACGCCGAGCTCGTCGGGATAGAGCTGCACGATCGTCAGGTCGCTCATCGCTGGTTTTCCAGTTCGAGGAAACCGATCTGCTTGCGCGCGAGCATCATAATCTCATAGTTGACGATCCAGGTCTTGAGCCCCGTTGACGGCCGGGCAAGCGCACGCATGAT
>JAYTTG010000466.1:0-3840 GCA_043745175.1 Microbacteriaceae bacterium | reverse complement strand
CACCTGAAGATCACGAAGAGAACATAGGCCGCCGCCGCACTCGGCAGGATCGAGTCGAGCCGGTCAAGAAACCCGCCGTGCCCGGGCAGCCAGGTGCTAATGTCCTTGATGCCCAGATCGCGCTTGATGAGAGACTCGGTGAGGTCCCCGATTGTTCCCGTGAAGACCATCACCGCGCCAAAGATGAGCCCGAACCACCACGGTTCCTGCAGCATGAAGAGTGAGACGAGCACCCCGGCGACCAGAGCGGTCACGACTGAACCGGCGAAGCCCTCCCAGGTTTTCTTGGGGCTGATGCGAGGGGCCATCGGATGCTTGCCGAAAGAGAGCCCAGAGGCGTAAGCGCCGATGTCCACCGAGATCACAACGAGGAGGAAGGCGAGAGCCCACCACTCTCCGCCGTCCTTGGCCGCGAGAAGCACTGCGAAACTACCGAGGAAAGGCACATAGACCTGGATGAAAGTGCCGGCTGCGACGTCTTTCCACAGGTCCTGCGCGTTGGCCCTGTGATTCTTACCGAGGCTCTCGGCTAGCCGCCAGAGGGCCACGAATACGACCCCGCCAAGCACGACGAGCCACCGTCCCTGGCCGCCGAGGTAGAACGCCGCGGGCACCGAGGCAAGTCCGGCGATCACGCTGGGCCAGCGCGGCACATCGCGTCCGGCGAAACGAAGCGCGCTGGCGAGCTCGAACGTCGTGAACCCTATGAGCGCGCCCGTGAAGATCATGAACAACGACTTGTTGAAGATGAGGCTGCCGATGAGGAGCACGCCGAGCCCCACACCGATGAGAATGGCCAGCGGCAGGTTTCGCCCGGTACGCGCCTCGATCCTTACCGTGGTCGCGTCGATCTGGGCACGGGTCGCCGCAACCTGCGCTCTGAACTCTTCTTCGAGCACGTGGGCGCGCGCTTCGATTTCTTCGCGTTTGGCGCGACCGCGGCTCTTCTTGACGGGGGCTCTTTCGCTTGGCTCAGTCATTCAAACCTCGAGGAGCTCGGCTTCCTTCTTCTTCAGGGCGTCATCGATCGCGTCGATGTGCGCCTTCGTCAGCGCTTCGAGTTCCTTCTCGCCGCGAGCCACTTCGTCGTCACCGACTTCGGTCTTCAGGCCGTCGAGGTCGTCCTTCGCCTTGCGTCGGATATTGCGGATCGACACCTTGGAATCCTCACCCTTGGCGCGCACGATCTTCACAAACTCGCGGCGCCGCTCCTCGGTGAGCTCGGGAAGTGTGACGCGGATGATCGTGCCATCGTTGCCGACATTGGCCCCGAGGTTCGGTGCGGTCGCGATCGCGCGCTCGATGTCTTTCAGCGAACCCTTGTCGTAGGGCGTTATCAACAGCGTTCGCGCTTCGGGGTTATTCATTCCAGCGAGCTGGCCAAGCGGAGTTGGCGTGCCGTAGTAGTCCACGAGGATTTTCTGGAACAGCGCGGGATTAGCACGGCCGGTACGCACGTTGCTGAAGTCATCTTTTGCGGCTTCGACGGACTTGTGCATCTTCTCTTTGGCTTCGGCCAGGACATCGGAAATCACGAACGGTCTCCTTCGAGGGGGATGGGACTGGATTGAGTTTAGTTGGACACGCCTTCGTTGGAGACCAGGCTAATTGGAGACCAGCGTGCCGATGCGATCGCCCCGGATCGCCGCCGTCACGTTCCCGTGCGGTTCCATCCCGAACACGACCATGGGCATCCGGTTGTCCATGCAGAGGCTGAACGCCGTGGAGTCCACGACTTTGAGCCCCTTCACAAGTGCCTCCTGGTAGGTCACGTGCTCCAGCTTTTTCGCGTCGCTGTTAGTGCGGGGATCGGCGTCGTACACGCCGTCTACGCCGTTCTTGGCCAGCAGCACGACATCCGCGTTGATCTCGAGGGCGCGCTGGGCCGCGACGGTGTCGGTAGAAAAGTAAGGAAGTCCCGCTCCGGCACCGAAGATGACGACCCGGCCCTTCTCCAGATGCCGCTCAGCACGACGCGGGATGTACGGCTCGGCGACCTGGGTCATTGAGATGGCGGACTGCACCCGGGTCTCGGCCCCGGCCTGTTCGAGGAAGTCCTGCAGCGCGAGGGCGTTCATCACCGTGCCGAGCATACCCATGTAGTCCGCTCGCCCACGGTCCATCCCGCGCTGACTGAGTTCGGCGCCGCGGAAGAAGTTGCCGCCGCCCACCACAATGGCGACCTCGACATCCGTCGCCGCCGCCGCGATCTCCTTCGCGAGCGAGCTCACTATGTCGGGATTGACCCCGAGGGATCCACCGCCGAATGATTCGCCGGAGAGTTTCAGCAGAACCCGTCTCTTGCGCGCGTTCGTCATGTCTGCTCCTTCAATCGTGGCCTCCATCAGGCTACCGGATGCCCGGTCGCGGGCTATTCGTGCACCCGGGCTACGCGCATCCGCTCCCGCCCACGCCCACGCCCACGCCCAGCATCGACTTGGTAGTTGTTGCGACTTGCCTACCCCTCTAAGTCGCAACAACTACCAAGTCGATGCAATGGATGCCGGGACACGCAACGGCCGAGGGCGCAGAAAAGCCCGAACCGCGTGCGCGATCCGGGCTTCTCGGCGGAGGGTGGTGGCTAGGCGCCGACCTTGAAACGGGCGAACCCCTTCACGGTAAGGCCGGCATTTTTCAGCACTGTCGCGACGGACTGTTTGTTGTCGCGCGCATAGTCCTGCTCCGGGAGCACGACCTGCTTGAAGAACCCATTGACACGACCCTCGATGATTTTTGGAAGCGCGGCCTCCGGCTTGCCCTCGCCGCGACTGATCTCCTCGACAATACGACGCTCGGACTCAACTTGCTCCGTCGGCACCTCGTCGCGACTCAGGTACAGCGGATCGGCGAACGAGATGTGCTGAGCAATGCTGCGAGCGGTCTCTGCGTCGTCTCCCGAGTATCCGACGACCACTCCCACCTGGGGCGGAAGGTCTTTGTTGGTTTTGTGCAGGTACACGGCGAACTTCTCACCCGAGACGACGGCCACACGGCGCAGAACAATCTTCTCGCCAAGAATGGCCGCCTCGTTGCTGATCAGATCGGCGACGGTCCTCGAGCCGACCGGGGCCGCAAGACCCTCATCGGGAGTGGATGCTCCGGCGGCGACGATCGCGTCGAGGACAGTGTCGCCGAGGTTTACAAACTTCTCGCCCTTTGCGACGAAGTCGGTCTCGCACGACAGTTCGATGAGCGTCGTGGTCGAGCCGTTCTCCTTCGCGGCGACGAGTCCCTCGCTGGTGGAACGGTCGGCGCGCTTGGCATTTCCCTTCGCACCCTTCAGGCGCAGCAGCTCGGTGGCCTTATCGAGGTCACCACCAGCCTCGACGAGAGCGTTTTTGGTTTCGACCATGCCGGTGCCGAGGCGCTCGCGCAGGGTCTTGAGGTCTTCAAGGCTGAAATCTGCCATGGAGAAACGGTCCTTACTTCTTGGCGGCAGCAGGCTTTGCTGCAGCGGGCTTGGCGTCGGCTGGCTTGGCGTCGGTGGGCTTGGAGCTAGCAGGCTTAGTAGCAGCAGGCTTGGCGTCGGCGGGGTGTGAATTCTCGGCAGTGGTGGCTTCGGCCTCGATCTTGGACTCGGCCTCCGCGTCGGAAACCACGTGGTGCTCGGGCACGATGGTCGCATCAGCCGCGGCTTCGTGAGTGGCGACTACAGCATCCGCGTCGTTCTCCTCGACCGGCACCTCGGAGGCGATGACCGCGGCTACAGCCTCGGTGTTCGACTCGCTGGACGTGACCAGACCGTCGACGGCCTCGATCTTCTCGGCCTCGGTGGAGGGGGTCTCGGATGCCCCGAGGAGCTCTGCTTCCCACTCGGCGAGCGGCTCGACGGCCGAGACG
>JAYTTG010000465.1:0-3844 GCA_043745175.1 Microbacteriaceae bacterium | reverse complement strand
TGATCTCGCCGTTGCGCACGAACCAGACGGTGCCGTTGACATCGCGGATCTGAGTGATGCGGATGCCGACCGTCTCGACGATACCGGTGGCGGGCCCGAGATCTACGACGTCGCCGACCCCGAGCTGATCTTCCGCGACCATGAAAAGACCGTTAAGAACGTCTTTCACGATGTTCTGGGCACCAAAACCGAGGCCGGCACCCAGCGCTGCGGTGATCAACGCGAACGAGCCAAGAATGGTCGAGTTGATGGTTGTGATGATGGAGAGTCCGGCCACGATCACCAGCACAACGGCCACGATGTTGTTGAGAACGCTGCCGAGAGTGCGGGTGCGTTGCACGACCCGCACGGCGCTGAGCGGAGACGTGATCAGAGCCTGGGTGTCTTGCACATTTTGGCGTTTCTTCACCCCGGTCACAATGCGATTGACCACCCGGTCGATCACGATACGCAGTGCGATTCGCAACGCAACAGCAACAACGATGATCACGATCACCTGCACGAACTTCATCTCGTAGATGTGGCTGACGGTCGCCCAGAAGGCGGTCCATCCATCGTTCGCTACCGCAGTCATCATGGTGCCCGAGTTTACCGCGGGCGCTTGTGCGCTCCCGCCGGAGGAGTGTCAGGCGTCCCGATGCTTGAGCAGTGTCGTGGCGATCGCCGCAAAGACGAGGACCCACGCGACCAGTACCAGGAGGCCCTGCCCGGGGTCGAGCACGATCACGTCGGGGAGGTTTGGCGCAGGAGTCGCCGCGTAGCCGAATAATCTCGACCCCGCACTGCTCGGTAGAAATTCGAACACGTTCTGCACCCAGGACGCTCGCGTCACGGCGGCGAAGATCTGCAGCACGATCGGGGCCACGAAGATCAGCCCGAGCACGGCCGAGATTCCGGCGGCACTGTTGCGGACTATCGTGCCGAGGAACAGGGCGATGAGTCCCACCAGCGTCAGGAAGCCCGCCCCGCCGATGAGCGTGGTCAACACTCGCACGTCGGCCAGGTCGAGGTCCACGCCTTTTCCGGTGAGGATCAGCGCTGCGAGAAGTGCCGCGCCGACAACACTCACAAGGGAGACCACGAAGGTCACTACCGCGAATACCATGGCTTTGGAAATGAGGGCAGCCAGTCGCTTGGGCACCGCGGTGAGGGTGGAACGGATCATTCCGGTGCCGTATTCACCGGTGATGACGAGCGCTCCGAGAACAGCGACCACCAACTGGCTGAAGGCGATGCCGATGGTGGCTGCCTGCATCCAGTAGGCCTGATCGAGGGCTGCCGTACCGCCTTCCCGTTGCTGGAAGGACGCGGCCAAGAGCAGGCCGAGCCCCAGGTTGATGATCAGGATGATGCCGTAGCACCAGACCGTCGAGCGCAGGGAGGTGAGCTTGATCCACTCCGAGAGCAGCAATCCACGAAAGCTGAGGCCAGAGCCATGAGCGGTGTAGGCGGTTGTGGTGGTCATCGGGCAACCCCTCCGGCGTGATATTCGACTTCGTCCTTGGTGAGGGCGAGGTAGGCGTCTTCGAGCGAACCGGCCTGCGGGGCGAGTTCGTGGAGCACGACACCGTTGCGCGCCGCGAGCTCTCCGATCTGCGGTGCGGAGAGTCCCGACACCTGCAGAAGGTGTGGTTCCTTATGGGCAACGGAGACGTCCGGGGCGGATAGCAGAGCGCTGAAGCGCTCGGCATCCGGAGTGCGCACCAGCACGGCGGTCCCGGTCGAGAGCGCCACGATTTCGCTCACCGGCGCATCGGCGATGATTCGACCGCGCCCGAGCACGATGATGTGATCGGCGGTTTGCGCCATTTCGCTCATCAGGTGTGAGGAGAGGAAGATCGTGCGGCCCTCGGAGGCGAGGAAGCGCGTGAGGTTACGCACCCAGATAACACCCTCGGGGTCGAGACCGTTGACCGGCTCATCGAGAATCAGCGTGGCCGGGTCCCCGAGAAGGGCTGCGGCGATTCCGAGCCGCTGCCCCATTCCGAGCGAGAAGCCGCCGACGCGCTTACGCGCCACGGTGTCGAGGCCGGTGAGTCCGATCACCTCATCGATGCGGGCACGACCGATGCTGTGGGTGGCGGCGAGTGCGCGCAAGTGGTTGATGGCCGAGCGTCCGGTGTGCACCGCTTTAGCGTCAAGTAGCACGCCGACTTCGCGCAGTGGCGCCCCATGGTCGCTGTACTTCTTTCCGTTCACCGTGACCGCCCCGCTCGACGGTCGGTCGAGACCGACCACGAGCCGCATTGTCGTCGACTTCCCCGCCCCATTGGGACCGAGGAAGCCGGTGACCATGCCCGGTCTCACCGAGAAGGTCACGCTGTCGACGGCGGTCTTCGCGCCATAGTGTTTGGTCAGGCCGGTCGCTTCGATCACGAAATCATCCTCATGTATTCGAGCGTAGCCGGGGCTTCCTCCGGGCGAATCATCCGCCCGGAGGATATTCCTGCGACCGCCCCTTAGCCACGGCACTTTCGATCATTCCGGGCCTGGGTGCGCACCCGGAATGATCGTGTATGCCCGGAGTGTCGTGTTGCTATGAGTCTTTCGACTGCACGGCCAGCGCGCGTTCGACTCCCGCGAGGTTCTCCGTGACGAGACGGCGAAGTGCCGGGATGTCCGGGTTGGCGGTGAGCCAGGCCTTCGTCGCGGTGACGAGCGCTTCGGATGCCAGTGGCGAGGGGTAGAGGCCGAGGATGATGTACTCCGCGATCTTGTACGACCGGGTAGCCCAGATGTCACCGAGGGCCGCGAAATACGGCGCGACCAGGGACTCGAGAACGCTTGGGTCGTTCACGTGCAGATAGCCGACGGTCACGTTGCGCACGATCGAGTTCGGCAGGGCATCGCTGTCGACGAGCGAGTCGAATGCTCTGCGTTTGCCCTCGGCGGTCGGGATGGAGGCCGACACCCGCGCCGCCGCCTGCTGGCCGTTCGAAGTGTTGTCGGCCGCGAGCGCGGCGTCGATCTCGGGCTGGTTGACTGCGCCGGTGAGCACAAGGCCCTCCAGGATCTCCCAGCCGAGGTCGGTGTCGATCTCGAGCCCGTTGAGCGGGGCCGTGCCGTCACGAAGTCCGGTGAGCGCCGCTGCATGCTCGGTCGTCGACGCGTAGGCCGCGAAGAATTTGACGAACTGGAACTGGGCGTCGGAGCCGGGGGTGGCCCCCGCCGCGAGCGTCCAGAGGGTATCGCCGATATGCGTGAGTGTCTCAGTGCGGCGCTCCGGGGCGACATACTGCTTCGCCACGAGGCCAAGCTGGCCCAGTGTCGTGCGGATGGTGGTGGACTCGGTCTCGCTCGCGATGTTGCCGAGCACCAGGCGCACGTAGGCGCTCGCGGGGCTTTCGCCGTCGCGGGTGGCATCCCACGCCGCGCCCCAAACAATGGCGCGAGCAAGCGGGTTCTCGATGTGCGCGAGGTGATCGATCGCCACGGTGAGCGAGTCGGGGTCAAGACGGATCTTCGCATAGGCGAGGTCGTCGTCGTTGAGCAGCACCAGCGCTGGCTTGGTCGTGCCGACGAGCTCAGGTACCTCGGTGCGCACGCCATCCACGTCGAGTTCCACTTGGTGGATGCGCACGAGCGCGCCGTCGAACAGGTCATACAGGCCGACCGCTACACGGTGCGGGCGGATGGTCGGGTAGTCTGCTGCCGCCGTCTGCACGATGGCGAACGAGGTGATGACGCCCGTGGCACTCGTTTCGATCTCCGGTGTCAGGGTATTGACACCAGCTGTTTCGAGCCAGAGCGCGGACCATCCGCTGAGGTCTCGGCCGCTCGTGATCTGGAGCTCGGCGAGCAGGTCGCTCAGCTCGGTGTTCCCGTATTCGTTTTTTGCGAAATA
>JAYTTG010000464.1:0-3845 GCA_043745175.1 Microbacteriaceae bacterium | reverse complement strand
AAAGCATCGTCAGCGGGTGTCAGCACTTCCGACTCGTCTATGAAATCCACTCCGAGCGCTTCCAAGATCTGCGCCTCGACGTAGTGCCCGATACGGGCTTTCGCCATCACAGGGATGGTCACGACGTTCATGATCCCCTTGATCATTTTGGGGTCGGACATCCGCGCCACGCCGCCGTCGCGCCGGATGTCGGCCGGCACGCGCTCCAGGGCCATGACCGCCGTCGCGCCGGCTTCCTCGGCGATGATCGCCTGCTCCGGGTTCACGACGTCCATGATGACGCCGCCCTTGAGCATCTCAGCGAGCCCACGTTTCACGCGGCTCGAGCCAAGGTTTTCGGTGCTGCTGCTACTGGTGGTGATGTCGGTCACTTCTCGCCTCTCTGATGCTCCGCAGGTACCGCTGAGCGTTCTCATTCTAGGCCGGGGAAACTGAGCGTTGCGGTGGGCTACGAGTGCGGCCAGGCCGCCGCGACCTCGGCACGAACTTCACCGAGCAGGCGCGGCATCGCCTTGGTACCCGCGATGATCGGAAAGAAGTTGGAATCCTGCGCCCAGCGAGGGACGATGTGCTGGTGGAGGTGCTCCGCGATCCCCGCGCCAGCGACACCACCCTGATTCATGCCGATGTTGAAGCCATCGCACTTCGAGGTTGCGCGCAAGACGCGCATCGCGGTGCGGGTGAGGGTCGCCATCTCGGTAACCTCCTCGACAGTGGCATCGTCGTAGCTCGCGACATGGCGGTAGGGGCACACCAGCAGGTGACCGGCATTGTAGGGAAACAGGTTGAGCAGCACGTAACAGGTCTTTCCGCGTGCGACGATGAGTGACTTCTCGTCACTCAACGACGGAGCGACACAGAAGGGGCATTCGTCTGCGTGGGGCTGCGGGCCGGCCGTGATGTAGACGAGTCGGTGCGGTGTCCACAGGCGCTGGAACGCATCTGGGACCGCCGCGAAATCATTAGACGACTCGACCTCGAGACCATCGAAGTCGCTTTCGTCATACTGGGACGCGCCGTTGCTGATGTCACCGATGTCGCCGGGCACGCTCACACCTGTGCCCGCGTCGCGATCGCGGAGGTGATCCGTTGGACCGCCTCGGCGACCGGCACTCCGTTGTCCTGTCTGCCGTCGCGGTAGCGGAAGCTGACGGCACCGGCCGCACGGTCATCTTCGCCGGCGATCAGTTGGAACGGCACCTTGAGCTTGGTGTGATTGCGGATCTTTTTCGGCATGCGGTCATTGGAGTCATCCAGCTCCGCACGCACTCCGACCTGCCGCAATTGGTGGATGACGTCGTCCAGGTACTCCTCGTATTGTTCAGCCACCGGGATTCCGACGACCTGCACGGGCGACAGCCAGACCGGGAAAGCCCCGGCATAGTGCTCGAGCAGAATCGCGAAGAACCGTTCGATCGAACCGAGAAGGGCACGGTGGATCATCACGGGCTGCTGGCGGGTGCCGTCGGCGGCCGTGTACTCCAGTCCAAACCGCTCGGGCTGGTTGAAGTCCAGCTGCACTGTCGACAGCTGCCAGGTGCGTCCGATCGCATCACGCGCCTGCACGGATATCTTGGGGCCATAGAACGCCGCCCCGCCGTGGTCCATCACAAACTCGAGTCCGGATTCGCTAGCCACTTGGCGAAGGGTCTCCGTCGCGTCATCCCACGCCTCATCGGTGCCGACGGACTTCTCGGGATCGCGAGTGGAGAGCTCGAGGTAGAAGTCGTCGAGGCCGTAGCCGCGAAGCGTTTCGAAGACGAAGTCGAGTTGGCTGGCGATCTCCCCCTTCACCTGCTCTGGAGTGACGTAGATGTGCGCGTCGTCCTGGGTGAGTCCCCGCACGCGGGTAAGTCCCGACAGAGTTCCGCTCTTCTCGTAGCGATACACTGTGCCGAATTCAGCGAGGCGCAACGGTAGTTCGCGATAGCTGCGTCCCCGGGCACGGAAGATGAGGTTGTGAAACGGGCAGTTCATCGGCTTGAGATAGTAGTCCTGGCCCTGCCGGGTGACGTGGCCCTCGTCATCCACTTCCTCATCGAGGTGCATCGCTGGAAACATACCGTCCCGGTACCACTGCAGGTGCCCGCTGGTCTCAAATAGCGTGCCCTTGGTGATGTGCGGCGAGTAGACCTGCTCATAGCCGTTGGCGACGAGCCGCTCGCGCATGTAGTTCTCGATCTCGGCGCGGATGATTCCGCCCTTCGGGTGGAACACCGCGAGGCCGGACCCGATCTCGTCGGGAAAAGAAAATAAGTCGAGTTCGGCTCCGAGCTTGCGATGATCGCGCTTGGCCGCCTCCTCCTGCCGTGTGATGTACGCGCGCAGGTCGTCTTTGGTGGCCCAGGCAGTACCGTAGACGCGCTGCAGCTGCTTGTTCTTTTCCGAGCCGCGCCAGTAGGCAGCAGCGCTCCGCGTGAGCGAGTAGCCGTTTCCAATCAGGCGGGTATTCGGCAGGTGCGGACCCCGACAGAGGTCTTTCCACACGGTTTCGCCCGTGCGCGGGTCCACGTTGTCGTAGATGGTGAGCTCGGCTCCGCCCACCTCCACGGATTCATTGTCGTCGGTGCTTCCAGCGCCCTCGGTCGGGTGCCCCTTGAGGCCGATGAGCTCAAGCTTGTATGGCTCGTTCGCCAGCTCGGCACGGGCTTCCTCATCGGTGACGACACGACGCACGAAACGCTGGCCCGCCTTGATGATGCGCTCCATCGACTTATCGATTGCCTTGAGATCATCAGGGGTCAGGGGCGTCTCGACGTCAAAGTCATAGTAGAAACCGTCGGTGATCGGGGGTCCAATCCCGAGCTTCGCCGCCGGGTTGATCAACTGGAGTGCCTGCGCGACCACATGAGCTGCAGAATGACGCAGGATACTCAACCCATCGGGCGAAGAGATCAGCACGGGCACCGCAGTCTCGCCGACGGCAACAGCTGCGGCGAGGTCGCGCAGTTCGCCCCCGACCCGCATGGCAACGATCTTTCGGTCGGTGAAGAGCTCGAACCCGGTGGTCGTCTCCGCCGCCGTGATCGACTCGAGAATGGACTCGTTGTCGGCGGGCAAATCTGACACGACGGATGTGCTCCTTGGGACGCGTGGGAGCCTGAGGCTCAGGACTGAATGGGTGGTGTATCAACTTTAGCGTCGCGCAGGGATCTGTCCGGCGTCGCTCACGGTCGACGCGCGACAGTTCAGCTGAGGAACAGTCCTCGTCCGCGCGTGCGCCGCTTCACTGCTCGCGCGACCGCGGCGGAGATGTCTGTCGATGCCACTGCGGCGAACTCGACCGGAGAGGCGATCACCGCAGCGATGTGCTCCATCCTCGAGGCATCCGGCATACGGGAGGTGGCGACGAGCACAGTTCCATTGGCCTGGTCACGCACCGGAAACCAGTTCTCCGAGAGATAGACCTCGTCGGGCCACTGGTCCACCAGCTCGTGATCCACATGTGTTCGGGCGAGGTTGAGGGCTGGAAGATTCCACGCGTGAGCAAGTACCGACCTGAGGGCCACTGGTTCGACAACTCCCTCGGCTACGAGCACAGCGTCGATTGCCACTCCCGAGAGAGTGTGTTCGAGAAGAGCACGAGCCAATTGCCCGTTCGACACGAGGCCCGACTCCACGAGCAGATCGGCGAAGGTGGCACCCTCGGCAGACGTGGCATCGCTTCCCGGGTTCATGAGACCAGTTTGCGCGACGTTGGGCCCGAAGGACATTCCCCACTAGGCGGGACAGACCCATTGGTCATCGCCGTTGTCGGCGGGAAAATAGGCAAGGCCCCGAATCAAGATTCAGGGCCTTGCCGGTGTGAGCGATACTGGGATCGAACCAGTATCAGCGCAACTGTT
>JAYTTG010000463.1:0-3846 GCA_043745175.1 Microbacteriaceae bacterium | reverse complement strand
TGTCCATCCCAGTGATCATCGTCAAGGACTTCGGGGTGAGCGCAGAGCTCATCAACGTGGTGTTCGACGATGGCGGACTCTTCGGTGACTGTGGCGACGTGGTCGAGGGGCGATTCCGCCACCCGAATGCCTCCTGGCTCGACGACAACTACTTCCATGCCGCAGATCAGAACGATTGGATCGAGGGAGTCAACAAGCTCCTCATCACCCGAGCAACCGGTAACTTTCCGCTCAAGCCGCTGAGAGTCGGTGCGTTAGGTGGGGTGTTGCGTCGGGCATGGGATCGCAAGCGCGCTCTCGGTCGATTCGACCGCTCGTGGAGCGGAATGATCGCCCTCGTGGTTGGCACGCCTCTGCGCTACGCGCTGATCGTGCTGCGCGTGGTTCGCGGTCGCCGTGCTCGTTAGCGTTTCTCCGCTTCACGCCCTGGCTAGCGTCGCTCCCATCGTCCAGCCGATGGCGTTCTTCTCGGTGCCGATCCGCAACCTCCAGTCGCCGGTTGGCCCTCGCACGTGATGCCAGCCTCGCGCCGTGCCTGTTGGTCGACTGATCGGCACGACAGGACGCGCCTGTGGATAACCTCCGCGCCGGTACGACTCGTCGACCCATGATGTGGGGATGTCCAACGCCGTCGCACTGATCGCCGAACAAGTGCGGGAGCGGGTGCGTCGCGACGGGATCGACCTCGGCGGCGACCGGGACCGGCCGGACCACACTGACGTCGATCGCTACGTGCGCGAAGAGGTGCGGCGCTACAGCGAACGCGCCCTCGGCGGCTCCCTGCCGATGCTGCTCGACGAGCATCAGGCTGCCCGCGAGATCGTCGCCTCGATCACCGGGTTCGGGGCACTCCAGCCGTTCTTCGACGATCCGGACATCGAGGAGATCTGGATCAACGGGCCCTCCAAGGTTTTCATTGCTCGCAACGGGGTACCCGAGCTCACGAGCGTGCTGCTTACCGACACCGAGGTGCGGGACCTGGTGGAGCGGATGCTGCAATCGACCGGGCGGCGGGTCGACCTGTCCTCGCCTTTCGTTGACGCCTCGCTGCCTGATGGATCGCGGTTGCACGTCGTGATTCCGGATGTGACGCAGCGGTACTGGGCCGTCAACATTCGTAAGTTCACCAAGCGCATCCGCGACCTGCAGCGGCTGGTGGCACTTGGCTCGCTCAGCCATCAGGCTGCGGAGTTCCTGCGCATGTGCGTGCTGTCCGGGCAGAACATCCTTGTCTCGGGAGCGACCCAGAGTGGCAAGACCACCCTGCTGAACGCGCTGCTCTCCGGGGCGCGCACCGGCGAGCGCATCGTCACCGTTGAAGAGACCTTCGAACTCGACCTCGCCGCCCGGGATGTAGTGGGCATGCAGTGCCGACAACCCAGCCTCGAAGGCACGGGCGAGATCACGCTGCGGCGGCTCATCAAGGAGGCCCTCCGGATGCGCCCGGATCGGCTCGTGGTGGGCGAGGTACGCGAGGCCGAGTCGCTCGACCTGCTCATCGCACTCAACAGCGGGTTGCCTGGCATGTGCTCGATCCACGCCAACAGCGCGCGGGATGCCCTCGCCAAACTCTGCACTCTTCCGCTACTGGCCGGGCGCAACATCGACTCGTCGTTCGTGGTGCCAACGGTCGCGGCATCCGTCGATATGGTCGTGCACTGCGAACTCACGCGCAATGGCCAGCGCCGCATCACCGAGATTCTGGCCCCGAGCGGCCTCGTCACCGGCGGCATCCTCGTCGAAGCAAGCCTGATCTTCGGCCTGCAGCGTGGCATTCTCAGTGCCACCGGCAGCTATCCGATGCGAACCGCCAAGTTCGACGCCAGCGGCTTCGACCTTGCTTCGATTATCGCGGGGCTAGCCGCATGACTCTTACCGTGGCGCTCGGACTGCTTCTCGGATTCGGGATGGTGCTCATCATGTCGCCCTTCGCCTGGCCGGCGTCGGGTGCGGCTCGCGAATCATCGGCCGGTAGGGTCGGGATGCTGCGCCAACGGCTAGCCCAGGCTGGGCTGCATTCCGTGTCTCTGACCGCACTCGCCGCGGTATCGGTCATCGGAGGGCTGTCGGTGGCGGCGCTCATGTTCACTATTGTTCCCGTGGTGGTGATCGCCCTCATCGCGGGTCTCGCGGCCCTTGCTCTGCCCGCGGCGATCGTGCAGTGGAGGGCGCACGCGCGTCGGCGGGCGGCCCGCGTGCTCTGGCCCGACATCGTCGACCACCTCGTATCGGCGGTGCGTTCGGGGCTCGCGCTGCCCGACAGCGTCGTGACCCTTGCCCACACCGGCCCCGGACCGACCAGGGAAGCCTTCGCCGGATTCGAGCAGGATTACCGTGCGACCGGCAATTTCGGGATCTCGGTCGATGCACTCAAGGAGCGCCTTGCTGACCCGGTGGCCGATCGCATCCTGGAGACGCTGCGGATGTCCCGCGAGGTCGGAGGCAGCGAACTCACTACCGTTCTGCGCAACCTGGCGTCGTATCTGCGACAGGAGGCGGCCATCCGCTCGGAGGTAGAGGCGCGCCAGTCCTGGGTGATGAACGCGGCGCGACTCGGAGTCGCCGCACCGTGGATCATCCTGCTATTACTGGCCACGCGTCCCGAAGCGGCTGCTGCCTACAACACGGCCGGGGGAGTGCTGCTCATCGTCGGTGGGCTCCTCATCACCGCGATCGCCTATCGGCTGATGCTCGCACTCGGCCGCATCCCCGAGGAGCGCCGATGGTTCGTCTAGACGCTCTCTCCGGATGGGGTGTGCTCTGCGGACTCGCACTCGGTGTCGGTCTGTGGTCGCTCGCGAGCCTCATACCCCGGTTGAGCCGGCCGCGCCTCGTGACCCGCGTCGCGCCCTACGTCGCCGACGTCTCTGCGGGCGCGCGCGAACTCCTCTCCCGTCGCACCGTCGATCCGCTGCCGGTGGTCGGTGCCCTGTTTTCGCCGGTGTTCGACTGGCTTCGGTCTTTGCTCGGATCGGTACTCGGGGGTGGTGCGACCATCGAGCTGCGCCTGCGGCAGGCATCCTCCACCCTCACCGTCGAAGCGTTCCGCTCGCGCCAGTTGGCCGGGGGCATCGGGGCGGCTCTCCTCGGGCTCGCCGTGCCGCTGGCCTTGACTCGCGTACAGCCGCTCACGCCGGCGCTGGTCGCCGCGATCGTCGTGGCGGCGGCGGTATCCGGCATCGTGCTGTGCGACGGGATGCTTCAGCGCGCGGCAGCGAAGCGGCTGGTCCGGATCACGAGCGAACTGCCGACCGTGCTCGAATTCCTCACGCTCAGCCTGTCGGCCGGCGAGGGCATTCTTGATTCCCTTCGTCGGGTCGGCCGTGTGAGCCATGGGGAGCTCGCTGCGGAGCTTTCCGCCGTCGTCACCAGGGTCAACACCGGGGTTCCCCTCGCCGAATCGCTCACCGCTCTCGCCGGCGGGATGCGCCTGCCCGCCCTCACGCGCTCCGTCGAGCAGATGACCGGTGCCCTCGAGCGCGGCACACCGCTGGCCGAGGTACTGCGCGCGCAGGCTCAGGACGCCCGCGATGACGCAAAGCACGAACTGCTCGAAGTCGCGGGGAAGAAGGAGGTGGCGATGCTCGTTCCGCTCGTGTTTCTCATTCTGCCGGTCACCATCGTCTTCGCAATTTACCCGGGCATCTTCGTGCTCCAATTCGGTCTCTAACAGCGCAGCACCTCACGAAAGGACATCCATCATGAACAGAATCCACCAGCGGCTCAAACGCGCGATCCACGACGATCGTGGGGATGTGCCGGGCTGGGTGCTCATCACCCTCATGACCGCCGGGCTCGTCATCATCATCTGGGGACTTGCCGGGCCCGCGCTCAGCGCGGTGTTCC
>JAYTTG010000462.1:0-3874 GCA_043745175.1 Microbacteriaceae bacterium | reverse complement strand
CTGTTGTCTTTCCGACCCCACCCTTGAGAGAGCTGACGCTGAGTACATGCACGAGGGTCCACGATACCTTCACTAGTCTTAAAGAACCTAAATCTTGGCCGTCCGCACAGAGCCTTGACGGACTGTCGACAGCATCCCTCGGCCCTAAACTGGCCGAAGTTCGGAAAGGACCAGATGTTCACCAAGATCCTCGTGGCCAATCGTGGCGAAATCGCCATCCGTGCTTTTCGTGCCGCTTACGAGCTTGGCGCGCAGACCGTCGCTGTCTTCCCCTACGAGGACCGTAACTCCATGCATCGCCTCAAGGCTGACGAGGCATACCAGATCGGTGAGCCCGGGCATCCGGTGCGCGCATACCTGGATGTCTCGGAGATCATCCGAGTCGCCCTCGAATGCGGCGCCGACGCCATCTACCCGGGATACGGATTTCTCTCGGAGAACCCCGAGCTCGCCGAAGCCGCCGCGGCCGCCGGTATTACCTTTATCGGCCCGGGCCAGCACGTGCTCGAAATGGCCGGCAACAAGGTCACAGCCAAGGAACACGCGATCGCGGCGGGTGTTCCCGTACTCGCCTCCACTCCCGCGTCCAAGGACGTAGACGAACTGCTGGCCGGTGCCGACGCCATCGGTTTCCCCATCTTCGCCAAGGCCGTCGCCGGCGGTGGCGGACGCGGGATGCGACGGGTCGAGAAGAAGGAAGACCTCCGCGCCGCTCTCGTCGAGGCCATGCGCGAGGCGGATAGCGCCTTCGGCGACTCGACAATGTTCCTCGAGCAGGCGGTGGTGCGTCCGCGCCACATCGAGGTGCAGATTCTCGCGGATGCCACGGGGGAGACCGTTCACCTGTTCGAACGCGACTGCTCGGTGCAGCGTCGCCACCAGAAGGTGATCGAGATCGCGCCGGCCCCGAACCTCGACGAGGGAACCCGCCAGGAGATGTATCGTCACGCGATCGCCTTCGCGAAGTCGATCGGCTACGTCAACGCCGGCACCGTCGAGTTCCTGCTCGACACCGCGGGGGAGCGCAAGGGCCAGCACGTGTTTATCGAGATGAACCCGCGCATTCAGGTGGAGCACACCGTGACCGAGGAGGTCACCGACATCGACCTCGTGCAGTCGCAGATGCGCATCGCCTATGGGCAGTCGCTCGGTGAGCTCGGCCTTCACCAGGAAGACATCCACCTGCGCGGTGCCGCGCTGCAGTGCCGCATCACGACCGAGGATCCTGCGGCGGGCTTCCGCCCCGACACCGGCAAGATCACCACCTACCGTTCGCCGGGTGGTGGTGGCATCCGTCTCGATGGCGGCACGATCGACCCCGGTACCCAGATCAGCCCGCACTTCGACTCCATGCTCGTGAAGATGACGTGCCGCGGGCGTGACTTTGCGGCAGCCGTTGCGCGAGCCAAGCGCGGACTCGCTGAGTTCCGCATCCGCGGCGTCTCCACCAACATTCCCTTCCTTCAGGCAGTGCTCGACGATCCGTCGTTTCAGGCCGGCGACCTCAGCACCGCCTTCATCGAGGAACGTCCGGAGCTCTTCGACACCTACCAGTCGAAGGACCGCGGCACCAAGATTCTCAACTGGCTCGCGGATGTCACGGTCAACCGTCCGAACGGCGACGGTGCGGGTATTCTCAACCCGGCGCTCAAGCTGCCGGACGTCGATCTCAGCCAGCCTGCGCCGGCCGGTTCGCGGCAGCGACTGCTCGAACTCGGCCCGGTCGGGTTCGCCGCCGTCTTGCGCGCCCAGACCGCTCTGGCAGTGACCGAGACCACGTTCCGTGACGCCCACCAGTCGCTGCTCGCGACGCGGGTGCGCACCAAGGATCTCGTGGCCGTGGCTCCCTATGTCGCCCGCATGACCCCGCAACTGCTCTCGGTGGAGGCCTGGGGCGGTGCGACCTACGACGTCGCTCTCCGCTTTCTGGGAGAGAACCCCTGGGATCGTCTCGCCGCCCTGCGTGAGACGCTGCCAAACGTTGCTATCCAGATGCTGCTCCGGGGCCGCAACACTGTGGGCTACACGCCGTACCCAACCGAGGTGACGGATGCCTTCGTGCGTGAAGCTTCCTCCACCGGCGTCGACATCTTCCGTATCTTCGACGCTCTCAACGACGTCTCCCAGATGCGCCCGGCGATCGACTCGGTGCTCGAGACCGGGTCGGCCATCGCCGAGGTCGCCCTGTGCTACACCGGTGACTTGCTTGACCCGGCGGAGGATCTTTACACGCTCGATTACTACTTGAAACTTGCCGAACAGATTGTGAATTCCGGCGCGCATATCATCGCCATCAAGGACATGGCCGGACTGCTGCGCGCGAGCGCCGCCGAGAGGCTTGTGACCGCCCTGCGTGACCGTTTCGACCTGCCCGTGCACGTGCATACCCACGACACGGCCGGTGGCCAGCTCGCCACTCTTCTCGCGGCCAGCCGTGCCGGAGCAGACGCCGTGGATGTCGCGAGTGCGCCGATGGCTGGCACGACCAGCCAGCCCTCGGCATCCGCTCTCGTCGCCGCGCTCGCCCACACCGAGCGGGACACCGGCATCTCGCTGCAGGCCGTCTCCGACCTGGAGCCTTACTGGGAGGCCGTGCGTCACGCCTACAGGCCCTTCGAATCCGGGCTGCCGGGACCGACGGGCCGCGTCTACCACCACGAGATTCCCGGAGGCCAGCTGTCGAACCTGCGCCAGCAGGCGATTGCCCTTGGCCTTGCCGACCAGTTCGAGAAGATCGAAGACCTCTACGCCGCCGCCAACAAGATGCTTGGTCGCCCGCCCAAGGTCACCCCGTCGTCGAAGGTCGTCGGTGACCTCGCCCTGGCGCTCGCGGCTGCGAACGCCGATCCGGCCGACTTCGAGGCGAACCCCGACAGGTATGACATCCCCGATTCGGTCATCGGTTTCATGGCAGGAGAACTCGGTGACCTCCCGGGGGGATGGCCTGAACCCTTCCGCACAAAGGTGCTCGCCGGTCGCACCGTGAAGATCGGCATCGAAGAGATTACGGACGCCGATCGCGCGGGGCTGGCCGGCGACGCAGAATCCCGGCGAGACACCCTCAATCGACTACTCTTTGCCGCTCCGACGAAGGCATTCGAAGCGGTGCGGGAGCAGTACGGCGACCTCTCGGTGATCGACACTGTCGACTACCTGTACGGCCTGCGCCAGGGCCAGGAACATGTCATCGATATCGAGAAAGGCGTGAGCCTCTATATCGGGCTCGAGGCAATCGGCGACGCCGACGACATGGGCATGCGGACGGTCATGACGGTGATCAACGGCCAGATGCGTCCCGTGTTCGCGCGGGACCGCGGCATCACCGTCGACACCAAAACCGCCGAGAAGGCGGATGCCTCCGTAGCGGGCCACGTCGCCGCGCCGTTCTCCGGCGTCGTGACCCTGCAGGTCACCGATGGCGATACTGTCGCGGTCGGCCAGAGCGTGGCATCCATCGAGGCCATGAAAATGGAGGCAGCCATCACGGCATCCGTCGCGGGCACCGTCAAGCGCCTCGCTATCCCGCGGACTCAGCAGGTGGATGCCGGAGACCTGCTGGTCGTGATCGAACCGGCCTGATCGCGGGTACAGTCGGCGCCATCCGGTGCCATCCGCCCCTCGCGTTAGAATAGAGGGCTCTTATTGCACCATCTTCAGCACGACGAAGGGTTCTTGGTATGTCGACCAGAAGCAGGGAATCGGAGAGTCGCGACCCTCTTACCGACCCCAAAGTGGGCTACGACTTCGCCGACGCCGCCGGAGATGATCTTGCCGTGAGCCTCCCTCAGAGCCTCTCCATCGAGGTGAGTCTTCCCACCCCCGTGCATGCCGCGCCCGATGATGAGCTCGCGGTGTCGATCGTAGAAGTGCCGGT
>JAYTTG010000461.1:0-3883 GCA_043745175.1 Microbacteriaceae bacterium | reverse complement strand
ACGTCCGAGGAGGACTTCAATGGCTGACAAGTCACTAAACCGTACCGAGCTCGTCGCGGCAGTTGCCGCTGAGTCTGGCCAGAGCCAGGCTGCAGTGAACGGCGTCCTCGACGCCCTGTTCGGAACTCTCGCCACTTCGGTCGGCGAAGGCACCAAGGTAACGATCCCGGGCTGGCTCGCGATCGAGCGCACCCACCGTGCCGCTCGTGCGGGACGCAACCCGTCCACGGGTGAGGCCATCCAGATCAAGGCAGGTTACGGCGTGAAGGTCAGCGCCGGCAGCAAGCTGAAGGCCGCCGCGAAGTAGTCGGTTCTTCTCGTCTCGAAGGGGACGCCGGCCTCACGGCCGGCGTCCCCTTCGGTCATCCTGCCCTTCTGCTGCTCACGAGCGGCGATCGGGGCGGGGGTCCAGTTTGCTGACCTAGGCTGGTCCACGTGCCTCGGATCGTGAGAATCGCCGGTCCAGCGCTGCTCTTGGTTATTGCCTTTGCATCCCTGCTTGCTGCGCTGGCGTTCGGCCACGCCGCGGACGCCCCCCGGCTCATCGATCCGGGTGCTCTCGTGCGATACGGTGTGCCGATCGCGACCATGCTGTTCAATCTCGGCGTGGCAGTGACTCTCGGTTCGCTCGTGCTGCTCTGTTTCGCCATGAGCGCCGACAAGCCGGAATTTGCCCGAACGCTCGACATCGCCGCGGGCGCGGCGGGCTTCTGGGCCATCGCTTCGGCGGTCACCGGCTTTCTCACGTTCATGAACTTCTACACAAAACCGATCACGCTCGACGCAAACTTCGGGTCGATACTCGGCGACTTCTTCACCAACCAGGAGATCGGGCAAGCCTGGCTCGCGAGCACCCTCATCGCCGCAGTGGTGACCGTGCTGTGCTTCGCCGTGCGCAACCGCACGATGCTGGTATTCGTCACTGTCTTCGCCGCGGTTGGGCTGGTGCCCCAGGCGCTTCAGGGTCATTCGGCGGATGCCGCGGGACACGATGCAGCGGTCACCTCCCTCGGTCTCCACGTGGTCTTCGCGGCAATCTGGCTCGGTGGTCTCGTCACTATCGTGTTCATCCGCAAGACGCTCGAAGGTGGACGGATCGGGCCGATCATTTCCCGCTATTCCACGCTAGCCCTCATCTGTTTTGTCGTGGTCGCGGCCTCCGGCTATGTGAATGCGGCGCTGCGCGTCGGCACGATCACGCAATTGCTCACGCCGTACGGCATCCTCGTGCTTGTCAAGATCTTCGCCCTGCTCACACTCGGACTGTTCGGCCTCGGCGAGCGACGCTTCCTTGTGGCGAAGATGCAGTCGTCCGCCCACAGCGGCAATCGCTTCTTCTGGTGGCTGATCGCGGCGGAGCTCGGCTTCATGGGCCTTGCCTCTGGTGTGGCTGCGGCTCTCGCGAGGACCGCCACTCCAGTGTCACAGGACGCCACTCTCACCACGCCGGCCTGGATCCTCACGCAGGCCCCCCTGCCACCCGAGCTCACTTTCTCGCGTTACTTCACGGCGTGGAACTTCGACATCCTCTGGGTGTTGCTCATCGCGTTCCTCGCTTTCTTCTACATCGCCGGCGTGGTGCGGTTGCACCGCCGCGGCGACACGTGGCCGGTGCATCGGCTCGTGCTCTGGCTCGCTGGCCTCGCCTTGCTGTTCTGGGTGACCAATGGCGGGATCAACCTCTATGAGAAGTACCTCTTTAGCGCCCACATGCTCGGGCACATGCTGCTCGGCATGATGATCCCGGTGTTGCTCGCGCCCGCGGCTCCCATCACCCTTGCGCTGCGTACCATCGCAAAGAGATCGGACGGCAGTCGTGGCCCGCGCGAGTGGATCATGCTGTTCGTGCATTCGCGGGCGTCTGCCATCCTCTCCAATCCGATCGTGGCGGCCATGCTCTTCGTGGTGTCGCTGTGGGTGTTCTACTACACGCCCCTGTTCAGCTGGGCGACCACGGACCACATCGGCCACACCGTGATGATCGTGCATTTCCTCATCACCGGCTACTTGTTCGTGCAGGCACTGATTGGCGTTGATCCTCTGCCCTACCGCGCCCCGTACCCCATGCGATTGCTCGTGCTGCTCGGCACGATGGCGTTCCACGCCTTCTTCGGGCTCTCGCTGATCACCGGCACCGGGCTGCTGCTAGCGAACTGGTACGGGGCGATGGGGCGGGCCTGGGGCGTCAGCGCGATCGCCGACCAGCAGATCGGCGGCGGCATCGCCTGGAGTGTCGGGGAGATCCCCACTATCATCCTCGCCATCACGGTGGCGATCATGTGGTCGAAGAGCGATGCGAGGGATGCCAAGCGGCTCGACCGCAAGGCCGAACGCGACGGTGACGCCGAACTGGTGGAATATAACCGGATGTTGGCAGACCGGGCCGCCCGGCGTTAGCGGTACTGCGCCGCCGTCGGCGAGGGAAGTCGAGCGTTCCACCCGCATCTCTGCTTGCGTGAGCGACACGCGCGCCCGAAAATCCGGGCGCGCGTGTCACCCACGGCCGCGCTGGCTACGGCCTGCGCCCGCTCGGACCGCACCGGCCAGAGAGAGAGTGTCACCAGACCAGCGGACACTACTGTGCAGTGATCACCGGGCTGCCGTTGTCGGCGAAGGTGATGAGGTAGCGCACGCTGAACGGCACGTCGGCGTCGAAGGTGGAAAGGCTTCCGTCGAAGATCGACTTCACGTTCACGGTGAGATGAGCGACGGCTTCCGTCTCGGGCACCTGCCAGCGTCCCGCCGAGCTGCCCGGCACGATGGTGACGATCGGATAGCTCACGATCGACCAGGTCGGTGCGCTTTGGAGGCGGTCCGTGATCTGCTCCCCCATCGGACATCCGGTGGGCAACAGCACCTTTTGGGTTGTACAGGCGGCGAGGAACTTGTCGAGTTCCTTCTGCACCTCGCGAACGAAGGCCGGGTTGGCCTGGATGTCGACGGTGGCCTGCGCGACGGTGGCCGGCTCATCGATCAGTGCCGTCACCTTCGCGGAAGCGAGGAAGGTGGAGGAGTGGCTCAGCACCACCCGGCCAGGGGTGAGCACACGATAGGCATGCACCCGGCCCGAAACGGTGGTGGGCAGGCTGACGCCATTGGCGACCACACCGGTGCCGTTCTGAACGGTGACACCGAGGACGCTCTGAGGCGAGTCGACGAATCGCCATGCGGAGAAGACTCCGAAACGCGCGCCGGTGTGTTCCACGATGAAAGAGGAGGTGCCCGCGCTGCCTCCAATGGTGTAACCATATAAGACGGTGTGACGCCCGCCGCGGTCGTCAATATCCCGAATGAGGTGGATGTCCGTGAGGGAGGCGAGCGCGGCCGGCGCCAGGAGCTCGTCGGTTCCGTCCGCGCTGACCGTGACGCCGGGCATCCGTCGGGCATCCGCCACGTCCTGACGGGCGACGGCGTTGAGGTAGGAGGAGACGAACCCCGAAGCGCTGTAGACGGTGACATTGAGTGTCGTCACCGTGCCGAGGAAGGCCAGCAGCAGCATCCCCAGCAGCACGAGCCAGCGGGCGAGTATTCGGGGCGGCATCTCCACATCCTAAGTCGCCCCTGCCGGCCAGTGTTCTCTACAGGAGGCCACCGTGCGCCGCGTGATCCGGTTCGCCGGCGGTAGATTGGAGTGCTGTCCGGATGCCGGGAGGAAGAAGTTTCGTGGCCGAATTCGCACTCTCCGCCGAGCAGGCCGCCGTCTTCGAACTCATCGAGAACACCCGCGAGAACATCTTCGTCACCGGTCGCGCGGGCACGGGGAAATCTACACTGTTGAACCACTTGTCGTGGAACACCTCCAAGCAGGTGGTGATCGCCGCGCCAACGGGCGTCGCAGCACTCAACGTGGGCGGGCAGACCATCCACTCACTCTTCCGGCTGC
>JAYTTG010000460.1:0-3894 GCA_043745175.1 Microbacteriaceae bacterium | reverse complement strand
GTGACCGCCGACTTCCCGACGACCTGGATATCCGGTGGAAACGCCGATCTGCTCACCGCAACCCAATCGGAGCCTCTAGCCGCCCGACTCACCAAACTTGGCGTCGACGTGACGAGCGTCTTTTACCCGAAAGACACCGAACCCGCGCTCCCCCACGAGTACCAATTTCATCTGGACTTCGACGCTTCCAAGTCGGCCCTTTCCTCCACTATCGCATTCCTCGACCGAGTCACCGCCCGCCCGCCCGTGGCCACTCAGTAAAAGCGGGATAGCAGCCTTAGACCTGATAAGCCGACGATGACGGTAAGTGCGACCGCGTCTGTCTGTTACCAACGCATCTTGCCCGAGTCTCCCGAATCCGCCTCGCCTGCAATGAAGCTGTGCCATCCCCTACGGGAGCCGGTTGAATTGAGGCATTCTGACGGCCCGGGGTGTGAGGCCGCAAATTCCCATCGAACTTAGCCAACGGGGCCGTCAGCGTTGCAATCGCAGCGCGAAACTCGGCTTCCTGCCTTTGAGTTCCAGCCGCCCGGAAGCCGGACGGTTTGCGGGCGGTTGCCGCAGAGTGTTCGGCGTTCCGCGGTCCAGTTCTCGTTGACCTCCTACTTCGACTCCGGGCTGTTGGGCAACACGTTCCGGGTAGATGTTGTCGCTGGCGTCTTACGTTGTCCATTCTGGCGAGCGGCGGAGTGCGAGGAGCTGACAACTGCCGTCTTCGGCCATGGTCACGTCCGCCTCAACCATTGTTTGGGAGGTCGGGCCGAGGTGGGTGAGCTTGTTGTTGGCGACGAGACGAATCGTCCCGGTTCCATCATCAATTGTGAATCCGATAGCCGTGATGGGGCCCCCGACATTCGTTGTGCGCCCCTGGACAGTTCCAAACGCCTCGCCGTTCCTAGCGGCCAGACGCAACTCAGCGATGGTGATCGTTGCACCGCGTGGCAGCAGGTCTCCCGACGTCGTGCCAAGCGAACGAAGCCACGACTCTGGCGTTCCTTCATCGAACAACGTTATGTAGGTTCCATCCGGCGGGTTCGGGTAGGTGAAGGATCCGGGACTGCGCTGAAGTCGGTAGTTGCCGCCATAGCGCAGGCCTCCAAGGAGGAGATCCTTCCGCCGCTGCAGCGTTTCGAGCAAGTCGAAAGCCATGTCGTTGAATGACCCGATCATCGATTCGAGCGAATCGTGCATGCGACACAGCATGACGTCATGCGTGTGGCCGCTCCAGATGACCGCGTTCGGTTCGTGACCGGGCAGATCAAGTGTGGCGAAGTAGAAATCAGGACCGTCAGTGAATTGCAGCCAGGCCGGTGGATGCTCCAAGACATCAACTTGGAACTCTCTATCCCGGACAATTTCGGCGGCCGGCAGGAAACGTTTGCCCCCGAAAATGGGAACAGTAATTCCGTTATGCCAGCGATACAGCGCCTCGATGTCCTCACCGAGGCGCAAAGGAGCGACCGCCCTTCGGAGCTCCTCAATTCCACTGTCGTCGAGCCCCGATCCCATTGCCTCGGCTACCTCTGGCACGACCGCCGCGATGGCGGCGTCAAAATGGCTTAGCTCGTGTTGTAGCGTCATGACTTCAATCCTCGCGAGGTAACGGCTCAAAGCCAGAATATTCAGCGCCTGACTTCGGGAAATGTTCTAACCAGGATGAACATTGCGCTTCGCAGCGCTCAGCATGGCTGCAAGGGGAACCTTGAGCGCGTCAAGAACCATCCCAAAGCCGAATGACATCCCTTGGCTGCGTGCCCAAGCTCATATGGCTTACCGCAGGTTAGATCGCCTTTGTTTTCTTAGTAATCATTTTTGCGCGAGGGTGCGACGGAACTCACTGCACGCCGACGCGGGACCCTAGTCGTGAGAGCAACGGTGCAGCAGGCACCACCTCTGACATTGTGACCCGGTGAAATTCTGCTTTCGATGGTGGCACTGCAACCTGCTTCAAACGGGTGTGAGCCCGGTTGGTAGGCCGTCGATGCTGACCAAGTTCGTCTTCTGTTGGTACGCCGCCAAACCTTCAGCGCCTTTGTTGGTCGCCCACGACTCCATCAGTGGTCGTTGCTCCGTGTACTGGAAGAACGGGACTCCGAACCCGCAGGAAGTTTGGACCATATCAACACTGAGGTCGAAGATGTTCCGTACTTCTACCATCGGTGGAAACCGGCCGATGTGCTCTCCCCACTCATCATCACCAGCCTGGTAGCTTTGGGCTGTCCCATAGACGCGAAGTATCAGTGGCTTCGCTTCGAAGGCGCAGAACATCACCGTCATACGCGGGGAGTCGAGCAGGTGCGCTGCCGTTTCGTTCCCGCTACCCGTCCCATTCAGCCACACGATCCGGTTTGGCGAGAGAACCCGCAATGAGTCCAGGCCCTTGGGCGAAATGTTAACGCGACCGCCACGGGCGGCTGTAGCGACGAAGAACATCTGTTGCTGTCCGATAAATTCCTGTAGACGATCTGTAATCTGCTCGAATTGACTAGCCATCACCCAACTATTGCCGGCCGCTACACGGACCGCGTGAGCCCGCCCGCGACTAAGACGACAATTCGACATTGACGAGGCTTCTGAGTCGCCCAGGTCAGAGGTGACCGATCGGCTCCGGGCGGACAGCTTCCATTTCAGCACCTCACCCGCCGGCGCGAAACGTGAGGTCGACTCTTCGGTTCTCGAGGGTGGCTAATGAACTGAGAATCCTCCATCAACGGCAATGGATTGGCCTGTGACGTATTCCGATGCTCGACTGGCCAAGAACACAGCCGCCCCAGCAAAGTCCCCGGGCAACCCGTTTCGACCGATCAGCGTTCGCGCCGCGAGAGCTTCAACAACGCCTGGATCTGAACTGAGCCGACGGTTCAATGGCGTCTGTACGAAACCGGGAACGAGAACATTCGCGGTAACCCCTGACGGTGACCATGCTTCTGCCTGAGATCTGGCGAGGGCTTCTACTCCGGCCTTGGATACGCCGTAGGCCCCGCTAGACGCGAACGGGCGGTGGGCCTGCTGTGAGCTGATGTGAATGAGTCGACCGTACCCGCGGTCTGCCATACCAGGCGCAAGTCGCTGCCCGAGAATAAATGGAGCCTCAAGGTTCACCACCATCGTCGCATCCCACACTTCTTGATCAAGCTCACCCATAGGCGGTCGAAGATTAACACCCGCCGAACTGACGACAATGTCAACGGCACCCGCCTCGTCGGCGAGAGCGTGGGCACCAGCACGGGTCGAAAGATCCGCAACGATTCCAGCCGCAGAACCCCCGAACCGATGAACCGCAAGAACAGTGTCGTCGATTGCAGTCTTCGTCCTCGCGGCCACCAGCACGTGGGCGCCCGCAGCAGCCAATGCAATCGCGATAGCTCGCCCGATCCCTGAACTACCCCCGGTTATCAGCGCAGACCGGTCCTGAAGTCCAAACAAATCCTTAAAAAATCCTAATCTATCCACGACGAGAAGCTTGGCATGCACTCAACGTGAGAGTGAGGGCAGTACTGGCCCGGTCCCAACATCATCGCTTGTCAAATCATAGAATTCCAGACACTTTGGTTGAGAGACACAGCACCGGTAAAGGAACCCTCAGCGCGTCGGTGAGCGACGTCCCAGAGAAGACTGAAAGCGAATCAAGTAGCTATCGGGCGGAACTCGGAACGACTACCCACGTCTTCGATAGTGGCCCGGCGGCCGCTTTGACGAAACGCCACTGCCGGCTGCGAGACGTATTGAAACTGTTAGACAATTGTGAACTCGGCAAAATCTTCTGATGGAGAAATGCCGGCGGCGTTTCGTCAGGGGATCCGATCCCAGCGTCAGAGGGTAGAGATCCAACGGTCGAGTCGTTGTCGCAGAAGCGCTGGCGTGAGCGCGGTACGGTCGATGCCGTCGTAGTTG
>JAYTTG010000459.1:0-3907 GCA_043745175.1 Microbacteriaceae bacterium | reverse complement strand
TGCCCCGGCCCCATCCGGTGCCGACCAGGCCGCCGTGGGCGAGACCGAAGATCCCCTGCACGATCTGGTAGCTGCCACCGACCGCGTCGTAGATCTTCGGGTTGAAGGCATCCAGCCAGGAGTCGAAGCGCCCCTGCACATAGCCCAGCACACGGCTGGCGATGAGCACGCCACTAACGAAAAGTGCGAGACCGAGGATCACCCAGCTCAGGCGCCCCGTCGCGACATAGATCATCACGAGAAAGAGACCGAAGAAAAGCAGTGCCATTCCCAGGTCATGTTGAAACACCAACACGACCATCGCGGCAACCCAGATGACGAGGATCGGGCCGAGGTCCCGCACGCGCGGAAAGCGCATCCAGAGAAACTTTCTACCGACGAGGGAAAGGCTGTCGCGCGCTGTCACCAGGTAGCCGGCGAAGAAGACGGCTAGCGCAATCTTGGCGAGCTCGCCGGGCTGAAAGTTAAAACTGCCGAAGCGAATCCAGAGCCGGGCTCCGTTGATCGTCTGGCCGATGCCTGGCAGCATGGGCAGAAGCAGCAGCACGATGCCGACGAACATCGCGATGTAGCTGTAGCGCTGAAGAACCCGATGATTGCGAATCAGCAGCAGTACCGCAAGCGCGAGCAGCATGGCCAGGGCAGTCCAGGCAATCTGCCGTATGCCGGCTGCTTCCCAGCCCGAATGGTGTTTGGCGATGTCGAGGCGGTAGATCTCTGCGATACCGAGGCCGTTGAGCATGGTGCTGATCGGAAGGAGGAACGGGTCGGCCTGTGAAGCCACGAAGCGAAGGGCCACATGGATGATCAGGGTGATGACGCCGAGGCCGGCACCGAGGGCGAGCACCGGGCCCTGAACGCTGCCGAGCGCACCCAGTTCCACCAGCGCAATCGATGCGCCCACGATGGCGAAGGCGAAGACCAGCAACACGAGCTCGAGGTTGCGCAGCTTTGCCGGCACTCGCAGGCGCAGGCGGATGGTGCTCGTGAAGGTCGACAGCGCGCCAGCATCGTTGGCCGGGGACCCGACCTGGGTGATGGCGTCAGGGCTGGTCATGATGCAGCTCTACTTGGTGGCATCTGTCAGTCGCTTGATGATCGCCGTAGCGTCGGCAAGGTCGGCGGCACTGATGGTGTCTTCAACGGTTTTGCGGGTGTAGCTCGGCAGGTCGTTCAGCTGAACGCTCGTCTCGGAGTAGATGCTGTGCAGCGAGATCGGGCCGAGATCCTGCTGGATGCCGCGATAAATAGCCACGGTTTGGCCATCCGCTCCCACGTAGTACAGGGACTGCGACCAGCGGTATCCCACAACGAGGGCGGCCACGATGAGTGCGACGATCACGACGATGCCGACCAGCCAGGTAATGCGACGGCGGCGCGCACGGCGACGGTCTTCGAGGATCAACTCGTCGAGATATTCATCGGATTCCGGCTCGAAGTGGCTGTCTTCGTGCGCTTGGGTCAACTTGAGCGGATGCAGCAACAGCGTGGGCAGGCGCAGCGGACGGCGGCCCGACTCGCCCTCGAACGAGAGTGGCGCGGCGGCGGACCCGACCACGATGACCGGAACGGAGGCGGACTCACCACTCTCGTCGATATCGACGATCACCACGGTCACATTGTCGGGGGCACCCTGGTCGAGGCTCTCCTTCACCAGGCGGTCAGCGGCATCCTTCACGGCGGGGAGCGATTTGAGAGCCTGCGCGATTTTGTCGTCCGAGACGTAGCTCGACAGGCCGTCGGAGCACAACAGCCAGCGGTCACCGGCGAGAACATCGAATACCGTAGTGTCGATTTCGGGGGCGGCATCGACATCGCCGAGCACCCGCATCAGCACAGAGCGGCGGGGATGCACAGCCGCTTCCTCGGGAGTAATGCGGCCGCTGTCGACGAGGCGCTGCACGAAGGTATGGTCGGCGGTGATCTGTTTGAGAGCGCCATCCCGCAAAAGGTAGATGCGAGAGTCGCCGATATGGGCAATGGCGATCTGCGAGCCGGAGCGCAGGATTGCGCTCACCGTCGTGCCCATGCCAGTGAGTTCGGGATGCTCGAACACGGTCTCGGCCAGCATCGTGTTGGCGGCACTGAGGGCGGACTGGAGCGCGAATTCGGCATCTGCGGCCGAGGCGAACTGCCGGTCGGCTTCCATCACACGCTTCAGTGCGATCGCTGAGGCGACGTCACCGCCCGCGTGCCCGCCCATTCCGTCGGCGACGACGAAGAGCTGCGTGCCTGCATAGCCCGAGTCCTGGTTGTTCGCCCGTATCTTTCCGACGTGCGAAACGGCCGTGCTCTTGCCCGATGTGGCCATTCACCTACCGCCGAAGTTCGAAACTGGTTGTCCCTATCCGAACCGGAGTGTTGAGCGGTACCGGTGTGGGAAGGGTAACCCGAGTGCCGTTGAGGAACGTGCCGTTGGTCGAGTCTAGGTCCTGGATCACCCAGTCCTCACTCCAGTGCATGAGGCGCGCGTGGTGGGTGGAGGTGTAGTCGTCGCGAATGACGAGACCACTCTCGCTCGACCGGCCGATGGTGAGGGGCTCCGTCGGAAGCGTGAGTTCGAGCCCTTCCTTCGGCCCGGAGGTGATCACGAGCCGGGTTGCGATAGCGGCCGAGGACTGGGCGCGGGATGGCTGTCCTCTGCCTGACTGCACTGAGAACGCCTCGGTGGCATCCGAGGCCGATCCCGGATTCCAGGCTGGGGCGGGAGTGGAGAATGTCACGGGGGGAGCGACGGCCGACGCCACGAACGGCTGGCCGGCCGCGACATCCGCGGGGAGACGCCGCGCGCGCTGCCCGAACAGGTCGGTGCGGAGCGCGTAGACGACGGCGAAGACAAAAACCCAGAGGATGAAGAGAAAGCCGAACCGCAGAAGAAGGAGGGTGAGTTCACTCATCGACGGCCGCCGACACCGTCGTCGTCGGCACGGAGATCGGAGAACTGGTCAACCGACGCTGATTGGGCGAGCACCCGGAACACAATACGGGTTCTTCCGATGTTGATGACGGAATCGGGGGTGAGTGGCGCTTTGTGAACGGCGGCACCGTTGAGCTGTGAACCGTTGGTGGAGCCGAGGTCATTGACCTCCGCTCGGGTGCCGTCCCAGAGGATCTCGACGTGCTTGCGGGAGATGCCAGTGTCTTCCACCGTAATGTCGGCGTCGCTGCCTCGCCCGATGATCGTGCGGCCCTTCACGATCGGGTATCGCTTGCCCGCGACATCCAACACCGGGGTCCAGGCGACGGTGCCCTTGACACTCACGGAGTCGATGCCGAGCACACCCTGGGTGAGGGCGGGATCTTCGGTGAGAGTGATGCTGATGCCGCCGGAGAACTGGTAATGCTGGGCGGCGGCATGCTGCTGCACGAGCCGGCTGAGTTCGTCGACGAGGGTCGGGCCGATGGCCGTCATCTTGGCGTAGTCGCCGCTGGAGAGGCGCACGATAAAGCGATTGGGTACCAGGATGCGGTCACGGGCGACGACTGCCGCCTTGGTGTCGAGCTCCCGGCGCAGGGCAGAGGTGATCTCGATCGGCTGCAGGCCGGACTTGAAGGTCTTCGCGAACGCTCCGTTGACGGCGCGCTCCAAGCCCTTCTCAAAGCTGTCCAGCAGGCCCAAGAGGCTCCCTCATCGACGGTGGCTACGTGCGGATAACTAGGTAGATGTTAGCTGTCCGCCCTGAGACGTGGCTATCGGCGGGCGGCACTCAGGCTGCTCCGTCGCTGTGGTATTCTCGCTACGTCTGCGCGAGTGGCGAAATTGGCAGACGCGCACGGTTCAGGTCCGTGTGCCCGTGAGGGCATGGGGGTTCAAGTCCCCCCTCGCGCACAGTGGGGCTCTTCGCGAACCTGAAGCGATTCGGTTGCGGAACGAGTTCGACAATGAAATGCCACCGGTCCTCCGGTG
>JAYTTG010000458.1:0-3909 GCA_043745175.1 Microbacteriaceae bacterium | reverse complement strand
TCAGGATGTCGGGAGGCAGGCGTTGCAGCAGGCGCCGGTCGCCCGACGTCGTGTCGCCAGACCGCACGCCGACGGTCACCTCCGGGGGAGACATCCCGAGCCGCTTGGCGGTCTGAGTGACCCCCACGAGCGGCGAGCGCAGGTTGCGCTCGACGTCGACAGCAAGGGCCTTGAGGGGCGAGATGTAGAGCACACGGGTGCGGAGGCTGCGGTCCTCGGGTGCCGGAGTGGTTGCCAGCCGATCGATCGCCCAAAGGAATGCGGCGAGGGTTTTTCCCGACCCGGTGGGGGCGACGACAAGAGCATTCGACCCGGCCGTAATTGCTTCCCAGGCGCCCAATTGGGCGGGCGTGGGCGCGGGGAATGCGCCCGAGAACCAGTCTCGGGTCGCCGGGGAAAATCGCCCGAGCACATTGCTCATAGCTCCATCTTTGCCCAAACCTCTGACAGTCTCCCGATCAGCCGTCACAGTGCGCGCCGCCGATACGTGACAATGGAGCATGAGCTCCGTAGGCACTCCTGACCCGAACTCCGGCTGGCTGTCCGATGAGGAGCTCGCCGAAGCGCGGCGACGACTGCCGTTGCTTTACGTGGAAGCGGTGCCGGTGCGGGTGGATGGCATCGGCCAGGTCACTCAGGTGGGTATCCTGCTTCGCGCCAATTCGGCTGGCGCGATCACCCGCACGCTCGTCTCGGGGCGCGTGATGTACGGCGAGAGTCTGCGCGATGCTTTATTCCGTCACCTCGAGAAGGATCTCGGACCGATGGCCTTCCCGCTGTTGCCCGCGAGCCCGACACCCTTCTCGGTCGCCGAGTATTTCCCGTTCCCCGGTTCGCAGTTCACTGATGACCGCCAGCATGCGGTCTCACTCGCATACGTCGTGCCGGTGACCGGCACCTGCGATCCCCGGCAAGATGCCCTCGAACTGACCTGGATGACCCCGCAGGAAGCGGCATCCGAAACAGTCTCCGCCGAGATGGAGGGCGGCCGAGGCGCGCTCGTGCGTGCGGCGTTGGCCTCCGTCGGCCGCCTGTACTGAGGCACTGCCACCGCCGCACCTGCCGCCTCTGCTGCCGCCTCTGCTCCTGTTTCCTCTGCGGCCACCTCTCCGGCCAATTCCGCGGCCGCGAGCGACACTCGCGGCCGAAATTTCGGGCACGAGTGTCACCCATGAGCGCGGAGCGCGGAGCTGAGTACGGAGTACGGAGTACGAAGCGCAGAGCGCGATGAGGTGACGCTCAGCCAGCGACGTTGGGCCCCCGCACGAACGCGAGGGCCCAGTCGTGGATGTCTGGATTAGCGGCCGCCGCCACTGCGACGACGTCCGCCGCCCTGGGACATTCCGATGAGTCCACCGCCGGATCCGGCACGACCGGCACCGGATGACGCACCGCCCCGGGGAGCGCTGCTGCGGGGGGCGCCACCGGTGCGCGGAGTTCCGGACGCGGCGCCCTCACCGCTCGCGGTGCTATAAAAGTTGCGCGAGCCACCGGCCGCAGGCGCTGCCGAACCGCCATCGCGGTTGGCGCGCTTGCGCTGGGCGTTCGCGCCCTGTGAGCCGCCCTGTGAGCGTCCCTGTCCCGCCGAGCGTCCGCCCTGGGACTGGCGCTGTCCGCCGGAACGGGCACGAGGAGCACCCTGGACCTGGGCGGCGGCGCGGGGAGCCGGTTTGACCCAGGCTGCGACGTCGCCGACGAGGGCGTGGACGGCGGCCGAGTCTGCGGTCACGTGCTGCGGGGTGACGGTGATCTCCGCCTTCTTCAACAGTGCTGCAGTGTCGCGGCGCTGGGTGGGAAGAACGATCGTGACGACTTCGCCCTCCTTGCCGGCGCGGGCGGTGCGGCCCGAGCGGTGCAGATAGGCCTTGTGCTCGGCCGGCGGATCGACGTGAATCACAAGTTCGATGTCATCCACGTGCACGCCGCGTGCCGCGACATCCGTCGCGACGAGCACGCGGGTGTCACCGGCGGCGAAGGACGCGAGGTTGCGGTCGCGCTGCACCTGCGAAAGGTTGCCGTGCAGGTCAACGGAGGGAATACCCGCGTCAGTGAGCTGTTTCGCGAGCTTCTTGGCGTGATGCTTGGTACGCATAAACAGGATGCGGCGGCCGGTGCCGGAGGCGAGTTTCTCGATGAGCAGACGTTTGGCTTCGACCGAGTCGACCTCGAACACGTGGTGTGTCATTGCGCTGACATGCGAGGTGGCCTCATCCACGGAATGCATCACCTCGTTATGGAGGTACTTCTTCACGAGGCGATCGACGCCGTTGTCCAACGTGGCGCTGAACAGCATGCGCTGCCCGGACTGCGGGGTCTTGTCCATAATGCGGGTGACGACGGGGAGGAAGCCGAGGTCGGCCATGTGGTCGGCCTCGTCGAGGATGGATATTTCGACGGCATCCAACTGCACGAAGCCCTGCTTCATGAGGTCCTCGAGGCGACCAGGGCAGGCGACGACGATGTCGACGCCTGCCTTGAGCGCCGCGACCTGGCGTTGCTGCGAGACGCCTCCGAAGATAGTGACCGACTTGAGTCCGTAGACATTAGCGAGCGGAGTGAGCGCCACGGTGATCTGGGTAGCGAGCTCGCGGGTCGGGGCGAGGATGAGCGCGAGCGGGCGGCCCGGGCGGCGCTGGCCACCGGCGAGTGAGCCGCCGAGCCGCGCGATCATCGGGATGGCGAACGCCAGGGTCTTGCCGCTTCCCGTCTTCCCGCGACCAAGCACGTCGCGCCCGGAAAGCGTGTCGGGCAAGGTGTCGACCTGAATGGGGAAAGGGGAGTCGATGCCCTGTGCGGACAGCGCCGCCACGAGGGCTGCTGGCACGCCGAGCGCACCGAAGGAAGAAGTTAATTCAGACAAAATGAAGCTTTCGGATAGAACCACACGCCGAGTGATCGAGCCTGTCGAGGCCGGGTGTGAAGTGGCGAGAGTGGCAGTGGCCACAATCGATCGCCGCAGAAAGTATCTGCAACCCGTCCGCATCACGGTGCAACGGCGGGGAGAAGAGGGAGCGTTCAACGACGCAGGGAGATCTTCACAATTTCGGGAAACCACGAGTGGTTTCTTGAGATGAAAATCTCGCAAGAGCCCCAAGTTTAGCAGGTCTAGCTGGTGTGGCCGGGGATGCGCGCCTGGACGGCAGAAGAATTGCACCGCGCTGGCCTCGGATGAGTAGCATGTCACCTAGTACACGCCATGCTTTTTCGCGTGGCCCTCGGGAAATCGGTGAGCAATGCCATCCACACGCCGCACTGACGATCAGGCTACTCGGCGCGTCTAGATGAGCGACAACGCGAAGAACGTGCTTCTCAGGCGGATTGAGCCGAGCCTGAGTCTGCGCGGCAAAGTAGAGGATGCCCTCGCTGCGGCCATAATTTCTGGAGAGATGCCGCCGGGCACGATGTATTCGGCTCCCGGGTTGGCCGCAACCTTCAATGTGTCTGCTACTCCGGTGCGCGAGGCGATGCTCAATCTGCAGAAGCGGGGCTTTGTCGAAGCCGTGCGCAACAAGGGCTTTCGAGTCACCGGTGTGAGCGACGATGACCTGCGCGAGATCGTGGCGATCCGTCAATTGCTCGAACCGCCCTCGATGAAGGAACTAGCCTCCCGATTTCCGGTCGTGCGGCTCGACGAAATGCGCCGAGTGGCTGATGAGATCGTGACCGGTGCGCGCGTCGGCGACCTCAAGGGGTACCTTGCCGCGGATCACCGGTTCCATCTGACGCTGCTCGGGCTTCTCGGTAACCAACTTCTCGTCGACATCGTTGCGGATTTGCGCTCACGCACCCGCCTGACCGGACTCGTACACATGCTGAAGACGGAGACGCTCAACCGTTCGGCGAGCGAGCACCACGAACTTCTCGACCTTCTCTGCGCCGGGGACGGCGAGGGGGCCCAGGAACTGACAA
>JAYTTG010000457.1:0-3932 GCA_043745175.1 Microbacteriaceae bacterium | reverse complement strand
GCGGCAGGTGTGGTCCGTGGTGTTCGATTGCCCCGGTCGGCAGCACCAGGATCGAGTCGGCCGTGAGCGCGGCCGTCGCGGCAGGCCCCGACAGGTTGACAAGGTCGCGGCGGCCGGCGCTCATGAGACTTTCGCTCCCGTCGACACCGTCGGCGTGATGAGTTTGCCCGGGTTCAGCAGGCGTTGAGGATCGGTCGTGGCCGCGAGGGCGGCCGTGCGTTCCGGCTCGAAGTCCACGAACCACTGGTGTGGGTTGTGGTAGCCGACGCCGAGCTCGGTGAGCTTGTCGAACCCGGCGAAGACCTCCTCCGCGGTGGAATAGACACCCGCGAGCATGCCGATCGGCCGTCCGTGCTGGGCTTCGATGTGCAGCATGCCGCCCGGATAGACGGCGTGCACCTCGTTAATGCGGTCCACGAGTGCGTCGCCGCTCACCTCGACGTGGAAGTAGCGGTCGGGATAGGCCTTCTGCAGAAACTCGATCGGATGGTTGTACGACATCATGCTGATCTTCATCGTGGCCTGGGCGCCCTCGCGCACGTCTTCAACCCGGCCGCCGGCTGCCTCCACCAGGGCCGTCGCCGCGGCAACGGTCGAGAGATCGAGGATCGCCCGAAGGCTCGCCCGGCCAGCGGGGATGCCCGGATCGGGCGGCAGCGCGGCCGCCAACAGCGCGAGGTCGGCCGAGACTAGCCGCGGAATCGGCTCAAGCCGGCCGATCTCGCGAATCACCGAGAGAGCCTGTTCGAAACTGTCGAAGCTCGCGAAGAACCCGCGCCAGTCCTGCAGGGGCTCGGTCACCACCGTCGCCCGGGCGATGATGCCCGCGGTGCCATAGTTGTGCACGTAGGGCTGGGCGGCCTCTCCGGCGACGTGTACGAGCGAGGCATTCGCCACGGCATGCACCACGTCGAGGGCGGCAACGAATCCCTCGCTGTTGGAGCCGTGCTTGATCGATCCGGTGCCGCCGGACCCTCCGGAGAGGAAACCGCCGAGCGAAGAATTGGCGGTCGACGGGTACATCAAAATCTGCTGACCGGCCGTATTCGCCGCCTGCTCTAGCGCGGACATCGCCGCACCGGCTTCCGCGGTGATGAATCCGTCTCCGACCTCGACGATGGCGCGGGCCCGAGACATGTCAAGCACCAGGCCCCCCGCCATCGGGATGGCCTGCCCGTAGTTTCCGGTGCCCTTGCCGCGCGGAGTGATCGGGATGCCATGGCGCACGGCCGCCGCGACGGTGGCGGCAATCAGCTCCGCGCTTGACGGGTACGCTACCAGCTCGGCAAGACCGAGGGGCAGTTGCTCCTTGATCACGGGGGAGAGGTGGGCGCCGTCCGTGGAGGCCCTCTGGCGGGCGGCGAGTTCGACGCTCACACCGCGGTCGCCGAGGAGTTCGCGCAACTCGGCCTCGAGTGCCACGATGGGGGAGTCGTTCATCACAGGTCCTTTGGATCGCACATCACTGCCGAGCCATCCACCGGGCATATCGATCGCCCGGTGGATGACCCTCGGATTGGTCAGAATCCAATCGACGTGTCGAGGAATTCGTTAGTGAAGAGGTCGGTCGCCTTCAGACCGCTCTTCGGTGTGGAGCCTGTCGAGGTGAACAGCGGGGTGTCGATGTCGATGACCTTCTGTACCCGCGCTTCCTCCATGTCGCCGACATAGGCGTTGGATCCGTTCGAGGCGATCTTCAGCTTCTTCATCTGGCTGACACCGAAGTCCGCAACATTTGCGGAGTAGACCCAGCCGTTGTTGTAGGCGGTCACGAGGTCGACGACCAGCTTGTTGGTCATTGCCGGCTTCGAGATGTAGTCCACGTCGGCCTGCTGGAGAACCGGCACGAGCTTCTTGAGGCATGGGCTGAGTGTGGCGAGTTCGGCAGAACGCACCGATATCGCTTCCGGGTAGATCGGGTAGCCGGTGTCGTGGATCAGCTGAAAGCTCAGCGGTTTGCCCCACGCCGAAATCTCATGCTGGTAGATGTACGGCTCGGCAGTGGCGAATCCCTGCTGGCCATCCTTGCCCTTCGCGGTGACGAACTTGGCGGGTGCGCCATCGTAGGAACCGTCGGTCTGGGCAGCGGGAAGAATGCCAGAGCCCTGAAGATAGGCCATGTATGCGGCGCTCTGGAAGTACCGCACTACGCCACTATCCGCCTTCAGCGCCGCTCCGAGCTGCTTGATCGTTGTGACCTTCGGGTAGCTGGCCGGGTCCCACATGATCATTTGTGGAGAGATGTCGTTCTCGGCAAACACCGCGGTGGTCGGCAGAGTGGCAGAGACCTGCACCGCCTCGTCTGTCGAGACATAGCCGAGCGTGATTTTTTTGTCTTTGTAGAGCTGCGAGCTCACGGAGGAGAATCCGATGGCCGGTCCGCCCGAGCGGATTTCCACCTTGATGCCGGTCGACTTGCCCTTGGCAAAAAGGTCACCGCTCACGGACTTATTGTCGGCGTTGATCACCGGGTTCGGCCCGAGCAGCTGGTAGAGATGACCGTGATCGGCTTCGGGGTTCCAGTCGGTTTGGATGGTGACCGTGGCCGGGCAGACACTCGAAAGGTCCACGGAGCCGGCGGCCGCGGTCGACGCCGAGCCGCCAGTCGGCGCCGCGCTGGCACATCCAGCCAAGGCGATTGTTGCCGTGAAAACCATGCCGATGGCGATGGTGGAGCGGAGGGCTGTTTTATTCATTGGGACTCCTCTGAGTGGTGGGGTGCTGTGTGCTGTGACGGGGTGTGCGGGGAAAACCGGTGGGGGCGGATCAGCCGAAGTCGTACCATTTGCCGACAACCATGCGGGCGAGCCAGCCGAAAAAGAGAAAGACAGTGATACCGAGAAGCGAGGCGATAATGATCGCCGCAAAGGTGCCCGGCCCGTTGAGTCGTGCGTTGGCCACTTGGATCAGAACGCCGAGCCCCGGAGTGCCGCGCTGAAAGAACAGGTCTCCGACGATCGCACCGACCACAGAAAGCCCGGCGGCATTGCGTAACCCGAGAAAGATCGACGGCATCGCGGCGGGGAAGCGTAATTTCACCAGAGTGGTGACGCGCCCGGCGCCCTGAAGCTCGAAAAGCTCCCGCTGCGACCGATCGACGGACTGGAGCCCGAAGAGGGTGCTGGAGACCATGGGGAAAATGGCGATGATGGTGGCCACGATGACGCGGGACAGAAATTCGTAGCCGAAGAGCGAGCCGATTAGCGGAACCAGCGCGAGAATCGGGATGCACTGCAGGATCACCGCATAAGGATAGAGAGATCGTTCGACCCACTTCGCCAACGACATCAGCGTCGCCCACCCCACGCCGATGATGATGGCGAAGGCCAGCCCGGTGAGCGCGACCTGGGTGGTGTTGAGCAGGTCGGCGTAGAGGAGGGGCGTGAAGATCGGGTCGCCGTAGAACTCCGTGAGAACGAGGTGCGGGTATGGGATCAGGTAGGGCAGCTGCACGGTCTTGTCGTAGTACAGAGCGGTGAGATACCAGAGGCCAACGAGAATCGCGAAGACCACCAGCGGCGGCCACCACTGCGAAGAGGGGCGGGAGTAGAAGCGGACGACGCGCCCCTGTCGCCGAGGAGATGCGGCGCGGTCAGATTCAGTGTCAGCGGATTCGATCAGGGGAGCCGTGCTCATCAGCTGTGCGCCTCTCGCAGCGCATGGGAGACTTCGCCGACCAGCTCCGCAAACTCCGCGGTGAAGCGGATGTCCGGATCCCGCGGCATTGGGAACGGCACGTCGAAGGTCCCGACGATCGAGCCGGGGCGGCCGGACATCACCACAACCCTCGTCGACAGGTAAACGGCCTCGGACACAGAGTGGGTGATGAACAGCCCGGCGAACTGCTTCTCCACGAAGAGTCGAAGAAGCTCGTCGTTGAGTCGCTCGCGCGTGATCTCGTCGAGTGCTCCGAAGGGCTCATCGAAGAGGAA
>JAYTTG010000456.1:0-3949 GCA_043745175.1 Microbacteriaceae bacterium | reverse complement strand
GACCATCGACGAAGTGATTCCGGATGCCTTCGGCCCGCGCCAGCTGGCCGAGTATGAAACGAATGGAGCGACACCATAGCCATCGAAGCGTTCGACGTCGTCGACCTCATCCACTCCAAGCGCGATCGCGGCGTGCTCACGACCGAACAGATCGGCTGGCTCGTCGATGCCTACACTCGTGGGTATGTTGCCGACGAGCAGATGGCAGCCATGGCCATGGCAATCTTTCTCAACGGTATGGAACGGCACGAGATCCGCGACCTGACCCTCGCCATGATCGCGTCCGGAGAGACGATGGACTTCGCCGGCCTCTCAAGGAAGACCACCGACAAGCACTCGACCGGAGGCGTCGGCGACAAGATCACGCTGCCGCTCGCGCCCCTTGTCGCCTCCTTCGGCGTCGCTGTTCCCCAGCTCTCCGGACGAGGACTCGGCCACACCGGCGGCACGCTCGATAAGCTCGAGTCCATTCCCGGCTGGCAGGCCAACATCTCCGGCGAGCGGATGCGGACCATCCTCGAGGAGGTCGGCGCCGTGATCTGCGCGGCCGGCTCTGGGCTCGCCCCCGCCGATGGCAAGCTCTACGCGCTCCGCGACATCACCGGCACGGTGGAGTCGATTCCTCTGATCGCCTCCTCGATCATGTCCAAGAAAATCGCCGAGGGTACATCCGCGCTCGTGCTCGATGTCAAGTTCGGCTCTGGCGCCTTCCTGAAAGACATCGCCCAGTCGCGCGAGCTCGCCCAGACGATGGTCGCTATCGGTGAGGATGCCGGGGTTCTGACATCCGCTCTGCTCACCAACATGAATGTGCCGCTCGGCTTAGCCATCGGCAACGCCAACGAGGTGCGCGAGTCCGTGGAGGTTCTCGCGGGCGGCGGCCCGTCAGACGTCGTCGCCCTCACCGTCGCCCTCGCGCGCGAGATGCTCCGTCACGCCGGCCAGCCGGACGCGGATGTCGAAGCCGCCCTCACAGATGGGCGGGCCATGGACAGCTGGAACCGCATGATCCGCGCCCAGGGTGGGGACCCGACCGCCGCGCTCCCGGTAGCGCGAGAGACTCACGTGGTCACCGCCTCCCGCGGCGGCGTGCTCGTGGAGCAGCTGGCACTGCCGTTCGGCATCGCAGCCTGGCGGCTCGGGGCAGGGCGGGCGCGCAAACAGGATCCGGTGCAGCACGCCGCTGGGATCGACCTGCACGCAAAGCCCGGTGACATCGTCAGTGCCGGCCAGCCGCTGTTCACTCTCAGCGCCGAGGAGCCGGAAAGGTTCGTGCGGGCGCTCGAGGCGCTCGAAGGGGCGTACCGTGTTGGCAATGCGGGCGATGAGATCGTCACCGGTGGCCCGCTTATCGCCGAACGGATTGGGGCCTGATGTCACGCAGTAAGGACCGAGTGGACTGGATGTTCCGCAGCCGGGAGACCGGCAAGATCACCATCGGCCAGTCCGCCAATCTCGAGCAGAAGATCTTCTCCGGGGCGACTCTGGTCGGAGTGCTGCTGCCCCCATCGAAGGTACGCACCGGTGTCGGTGTCGTGGCGGTGCTTGCCCTCCTCGTCTGGGGCGCCGATGAGGTCGCTCGGGGAGTGAACCCCTTCCGCCGCATCCTTGGCGCAGTTGCGCTTGGCGGGCTCGTCGTGCTCGCCTTCCGCCGCTCCCCACCCCGGTGAACCCTCACCATCTACCGTTTTTACTACCACCCACCTGTCGACACAGTGCGGTGGTCGCAAAAACGGGAGATGGCGAAGGGGCGGGAGGCGACGAGGGACGGGGTTACTGCGGCGGCTCGCCGATCCGGGTGAGCGCATCCACTATCAGTGCCCAGAACCTCGCCTGGTCGAGGTTTGTAGCGGCGTGGGTGGTGCAGTCGTCCGGCGGTGCGAATCGGAAGTCGGCCACGGTCATCCCGAGCGTGAGGGTGCCGGTGAGCTCGACGTTCAGGGGTACCTTGACGACGGTCATCACGCTCGGGTCGATCACGAGGGCGACCGCGCAGGGATCGTGTACCGGCGGATGTTCGAAGCCCTGCACATCCCGATAGGTACGTCCGAAGAAGTCGAGGAGTTCGACCACGAAACGCGCCGGAGCGGTGCCGACGGCGGCGATGGCGGCGACGACATCGGGAGTCGCGAGTGCCTGGTGGGTGACATCCAGACCCACCATCGTGAGCTTCCAGCTCTCGTTGAAGACGATGTGGGCCGCCTCGGGATCGATCACGATATTGAACTCAGCCGCCGCACTCCAGTTGCCGCCGTGATAGCCGCCGCCCATGAGCACAACCTCCTTCACGAGTGAGGCGATGCGTGGTTCTTTGCGCACGGCGAGGGCGATGTTGGTGAGCGCGCCAGTTGGCACCAGCGTGATCGTCCCGGGAGGAGAAGACAGGATCGTGTCGATGATGAGATCGACGGCGTGCCGGGGATCGGCGTCGAACGACGGTGGCGGCAGCACCGGCCCATCGAGCCCCGATCCACCATGAATCGAATCGGCTATTTCGGCCGCGCGAACGAGGGGCCGATGGGCACCGGCGGCGAATGGCACGCCCGTAATTCCAGCGATTCGCGCGACGGCCAGCGCGTTACGGGTCACCTTTTCGATGGTCTGGTTGCCATGCACCGTCGTCACCGCAACGAGCTCGATCTCGGGATTGCCGTGAGCCAGGATCAATGCAATCGCATCGTCGTGGCCTGGGTCGCAATCCAGAATGATCTTGTTCGCCATTCCGTCAGGTTAGTGGCCGTTATCACCCGATAGATTTGGGGCATGGCCCCCTCAGACTTCTTCATGCCCGGCGGTCGGGCGAACATCACCGCCCTTCCCAAGGTCTCCCTCCACGACCACCTCGACGGGGGACTCCGACCGCAGACGATCATCGAGCTCGCAGACGAGATCGGTTTCGAGCTTCCCCAAACGAATGGAGCGAAGACGGATGCCGCAGCCCTCGGCGACTGGTTCGCTGAGAAGTCGGACTCCGGCTCGCTCGTCGAGTACCTGAAGACCTTCGACATCACCACCGCGGTGATGCAGACCACGAACGGGCTCACTCGCGTCGCCCGCGAGTTCGTTGAGGACCTCGATTCCGACGGAGTGATCTACGGCGAAATCCGCTGGGCTCCGGAACAACACGTCTCGCGCGGGCTGTCACTCGATGAGGCCGTCGAGGCTGTGCAGGAAGGCATCGAAGAGGGCATCGAATCCGTGAAACAGGCGGGTCGAAGCATCCGAATCGGCCAACTCGTTACGGCCATGAGGCACGCCGAGCGCGGGCTCGAAATCGCCGAACTCGCCGTCCGTCACCGTAACAACGGCGTCGTCGGTTTCGACATCGCGGGGGCCGAGGCCGGATTCCCCGCCGGTAGCCACCGCGAGGCATTCGACTACCTCGCAAGGCACTACTTCCCCACGACGGTGCACGCCGGGGAGGCCGACGGGCTCGAGAGCATCCGTGGAGCCCTGTTTGACGGTCGCGCGCTGCGTCTCGGTCACGGTGTGCGACTCGCCGAGGACATCACCGTGGACCGCTCAGATGATGAGAACACCTATGTGGAGCTCGGCCGCCTGTCGCAATGGGTCAAGGATCGGGAGATCGCGCTTGAGCTGAGTCCCTCCTCGAACCTGCAGACCGGGGCCATCGCGCAGTGGGGCGACGAACTGATCGATCACCCCTTCGACCTGCTCTACCAGCTCGGCTTCCGCGTGACGGTGAATACCGACAACCGGCTCATGAGCCGCACCTCTCTCAGTCGGGAACTCGCCATGCTCGCCGAGACCTTCGACTACGACCTGACCGACCTCGAGGTGTTCCAACTGAACGCTGCCGGATCGAGCTTCCTCCCCTTCGAAGAGCGTGAGGGGCTGGCCGACCAGATCAGCGCCGGGTTCGAGCGAGCCTGATGCCACTGCCCACCCTCGCCGCGTCGGCGATCATCATCGGGGCCGAGGCCGATGG
>JAYTTG010000455.1:0-3950 GCA_043745175.1 Microbacteriaceae bacterium | reverse complement strand
TCATGCTCGCCTTCGTTCCGGTGCTCGGTGTCGCGATGGTGGCGGCCGGCATCCTCGGACTCGGCTACGGCTGCTTTCTCTCGGTGGACCAGGCGCTGGCGACCCAAGTGCTTCCCGACGCCCACACCCGCGGCAAGGATCTCGGCATCATGAATATCGCCACCGCCGTCCCGCAGGCCATCGCGCCACTCATCGGCGCCTTCATCGTCGCGGCGCTCGCCGGATTCCAGGGGCTGTTCGTGCTCTCGGCGATTGCGGCCCTGCTCGGGGCGCTCGCCGTTCTGCCTATTCGTTCGGTGCGCTGATGCCCCTCTCCCTCACCCCGCCCATGGCAGAGCAGTGGCTCAGGCCCGCCGAATACTGGCCGTCTCTCCACGACGCGACGAGCGAGCTGAATCCACCCTTCGGCGTGATTTCGATTCCCGCGCTGGCCCACAACGCCTTCGATATGCTTCGACGTGCGAGCGGCACCACCATCCGGGTCGCGTCGAAGTCGGTGCGGGTTCGCGGGGTGATTGATGCGGTGCTCGCTCTTCCCGGATACTCGGGGGTGCTCGCGTACACGCTCGCCGAGGCGCTCTGGCTCGCGATGGGCGACGCCGAGCACGAGGGTGTCACCGATGTCGTGGTCGGCTATCCGAGTGTCGATCGGGCCTCCATCCGTCGTCTTGCTCTCGACCCGCTGCTCGCCTCTCGGGTCACCGTGATGATCGATAGCGTCGATCAGTTGGACTACATCGATGCCGTCATCTCGCCCGGCACCCGTGAATGCATCCGCGTGTGTCTCGAGCTGGACGCCTCGTGGAACCCGAGGGTTTTCGGGCATCTCGGCACGTATCGGTCGCCGGTCTTCACGGTGGACGATGCCCGAACCCTCGCCGAACGCATCGTGACGAGGCCCGGGTTCGTTTTGGTGGGGATGATGGCCTACGAGGGTCAGATCGCCGGACTCGGGAACGACCCCTCGAGTATCACTCGCGGGGCAGCCGTGCGTTGGATCCAGAAGGCCTCGGCCCGCGAGCTGGCCGGTCGCCGCGCCGAAGCGGTCGCCGCCGTGCGCTCGCTCGCCGATCTCGAGTTCGTCAACGGGGGAGGCACCGGTTCGCTCGAGTCCACCAGCAGAGAGCCGGCGGTCACCGAGGTCGCCGCGGGCAGCGGCCTGTTCGGTCCACACCTCTTCGACCACTACCGTCACTTCCACCCTGCGCCGGCCGCATCGTTCGTGCTGCCGGTGGTGCGCAAGCCCTCCGCGCGAATGGTGACTCTGCTCGGGGGCGGTTGGGTGGCCTCTGGCCCGCCGGGCGCCGATCGGCTCCCGCTCGTAGCCTGGCCGGAAGGCATGAAGATGGTCGGTGACGAGATGGCCGGCGAGGTCCAGACCCCGCTGACCGGGGAGGCCGCAGCCCTTCTCGCCGTCGGGGACCGGGTGTGGCTGAGGCACACGAAGGCGGGAGAGCTCAGCGAACATCTCGACGCGTTCGTGATGGTGGACGGTGACCGCATCGTCGATGCACTTCCGACCTATCGGGGCGAGGGGAAGGCCTTCCTGTGAGTGGGAGCGAATCGGGGGGCACTAGAGTCACAGTGGGGGCGAACAGTGTCAGTTGAAACAGCGATCGCGGGTCTTACCCCCGGAACAACCTGGCGCAACTGGGGCCGGACGGAATCCGTGCGTCCGTTGATGACGGCCAGCCCGTCGACCATCGACGAGGTCGCCGCGATCGTGCGCTTCGCCCGCGAGCGTGAGTTCACCGTCAAGACGGTCGGTGCCGGCCACAGCTTCTCCGCCATCGCGCGCGCCCAGGATGTGCAGCTCGACCTGTCGCGCCTCGAAGGCCTGCTCCGCGTGGATCTGCCGCGAAACCGGGTGACCCTCGGTGCCGGCACACACCTCCACCAGCTCCCTGTGTTGCTCGAGCCCTATGGGCTGGCCCTTCCCAACATGGGCGACATCGACCGCCAGACCATCGCCGGGGCCACCTCCACCGGCACTCACGGCACCGGGGCACGCTTTCCCGGCCTCGCCGCCCAGATCGTGGCGGTGACGATGGTGACGGCGGATGGCTCGGTGCTGCGCATCAGCGAGACCGAGCATCCCGAGCTCCTGCCCGCCGCACGTCTCGGACTCGGCGCCCTCGGCATCCTCGTCGACCTCACCCTGCAGTGCGTGCCCTCGTTCCTGCTCCATGCCGTCGAGCGCCCAGGCGGGTTCTCCGAGGTGCTCGACGGTCTCGAGCAGCGCGCCGCCGCGGTCGATCACTTTGAGTTCTACTGGTGGCCGCACACCGACGGCGTAATGACCAAGTCCAATACGCGGCTTCCCGCGGATGCCGAGCGGCATCCCGTTGGTGCGGTCGCGGCGTTCGTCGAAGACCGTATCGTGTCGAACGCCGTGCTCGCCCTACTCTGCAACGTGGGGCGAGTCGCGCCGGCGATTACCCCGGTGATCAACCGGCTGGCCACCCGGGTCTACGGCAACCGCACCTATACCGACCACTCGCACGAGGTGTTCGTCAGCCGGCGAACCACCCGTTTCCGGGAGATGGAATACGCGATCCCGCGAGCGGCGATCCCGGATGCCCTCCGCGACATCCGCTCGCTCATCGACTCGCGCGGGTGGACGATCTCGTTCCCGGTCGAGGTGCGGGTCGCGGCCGCCGATGACAACTGGCTGTCGACGGCGTCGGACCGGGACAGCGGCTACATCGCGGTTCACCGGTACTTCCGGGACGATCCCGAGGAGTACTTCCGTGGCGTCGAGCAGATCATGCGGGGCTACCTGGGGCGGCCGCACTGGGGAAAAATCCATTACCAAGCGGCGGAGTCGCTTGCCGAGGTCTATCCGCACCACGCGCAGTTCGTGGCCGCACGCGACCGCCTTGACCCCGATCGCACGTTCACGAACAGCTACCTGGATCGCGTGCTCGGGGCCTAGACCCCCCGTATCGGTGCTAGCTCACATGCACGGCGGGCCGACGCTTCGAGTCCCTCTCCGATTCGCGAAGCACCTCGCGTGTCACTGGGGCGACATCGCCGACGCCGGTCACCAAAAACTTGAACATGTTCGAGATCGGGTTGCCCGAACTCCACTCGAAGTAGATGGTCGGCACCATTCCGGTTGCGTCCCGGATCTGCAGCAGAACGGCGGCAATCGTGTTGGGGATGTTGCCGCTCTTCACCTCGAGCACACGATAGCCGTGCTTGTTGATGCCCTGCACGAACAGGTCCTCCTCGAAGTCTGAGGAGTCGGCCGGGTGCACCTCGAGAAAGATGATCTTGGACTTCTGCGGAATGTGGCTGAAGCGGCGCTCGTCGGAATTCTTATTCTTGTATTCCAACTTGCTGCCGTCATCCGGTTCGTTGGCGATGATGCGGATGTGGCCGTTCTCGGCGTCCGCGGTCACGAATTCGAGGGCCGCGGCGTCCAGCTCAACCGAAGTCGCCCTTAGCTGCAGCGACCGCTGCACCCGGGAGACGACCGAGATCACGAGGATGCCGATGATGAACAGCGCGGCAATGCGGATGCCGTCCGGTCGCTCGATCACGTTGGCGATGGTCGTGTACAGGAACACAACCGACACGATCGCGAACCCGATAGTGCGCTTGGGCTGCTTCTTGTGCAGCGCCGAGAGCGTCACCGCGACGGATGCCGAGGTGATTAGCACCAGTACGCCGGTCGCATAAGCGCCGCCCTGGGCATCCACGTTGGCCTGGAAGACGATCGTGATGAGGAAGGCAATCGCAGTGAACACGAGCACGAGGGGGCGAACGGCGCGAGCCCAGGTCGGGGCCATGCCGTAACGCGGGAGGTACCGAGGCACGAGGTTGAGGAGTCCCGCCATCGCTGAGGCTCCGGCGAACCAGAGGATGCAGATCGTGGAGATGTCATAGACGGTGCCGAAGATCGGGCCGAGGTACTCGTGGGCGAGGTAGGCGAGAGCACGACCGTT
>JAYTTG010000454.1:0-3952 GCA_043745175.1 Microbacteriaceae bacterium | reverse complement strand
GCCATCGTCTCTCCATCCCATGGCTCTCACCGGTAATGGTGATCTCCGCAATCATTTCTCTCGTCAACTTCGGCGGTGCTCCCCAGCGCATCGACGACGAGGGCACCTACACGGCCCAGGCCTACGCCGTCTCGGCTTTCGGCCAGCTCGCGCACTACACCTACGGGTACGACCATCCGCCGCTTGGCTGGATCCAGATCGCCGGCTACGCGCAGCTCACGGGGGCCTTCGCCCGCTATGACCTCGCCGTGCTCGCTGCCCGGGAAGCGGTGATCGTCGCGACCCTCATCAGCGTCGCGCTCGTCTGGGTGCTCGCCCGCCGCCTCGGTCTCGGGCGCGCAGCGAGTTCTGCCGGCGCTCTCGTCTTCGCGCTGTCACCACTCGCCCTGCAGTTTCACCGCACCGTGTACCTCGATAACATCGCGCTGCCGTGGCTGCTCGCGGCCTTCGTGCTCGCGCTCAACAAGCGCTCCCAGCTCGCAAGCTTCGCGGCATCCGCTGCCTTCTTCAGCATCGCCGTGCTGAGCAAAGAGACATTCCTCCTCACGCTCCCGTTCCTGGCCTGGCTGATGGTGCGGTCGTCTCATCAGGCCACTCGCCGGTACACACTGTCGGTCGCCGGAACAGTGCTCGTGCTCGTCGGATCGAGCTACCTGCTGTTGGCCGCCATCAAGGGGGAGCTTGTGCCGTCGAACGGCAAGTCGAGCCTCACAAACGGCGTGCTGTTTCAACTCGGTTCCCGTGCCGGAAGCGGGTCCGTGTTCGACCCGAACAGTCTCATCGTGCGCACCTTCTCGATGTGGTGGCAGCTCGACCCGGTGATCATCGTCCTCGGGACGCTCGCCTCGTTCGCCGCCCTGTTTTTCGCGCGGCTGCGACCCATCGCCGCGTTGACGGTCTTTCTGATCGTCGCGATGTTTCGACCAAACGGGTACCTCCCGGTGCCCTATGTGATCGTGCTCCTGCCGTTCGCTGCGATCCTCATCGCGGCGTTGGCGGAGAAGGCTGTGCGAACCCTGCGTCACAGTCGTGGTGTGCCGCGTGTTCGTGCCGGAGCCTGGGTCGCCATCACCGCACTCGCCCTCGTCGCTGCCGGGCCGCTTTGGACCACCCAGTTGCGTGGGTTCCTGCTTTCCGACTTGGATTCCCCGCTCCGTTCAGCCGAGAGTTGGGCGGTCGCCAACATCCCGCATACAAACCGCATCATCGTAGACGACTCAATGTGGGTCGACCTCGTGAAGTCAGGCTGGTCGCGCGACAACGTGGTCTGGTATTACAAGGTCGATACCGACCCCGCGGTCAAGGTCAAGTCTCCGCAGGGTTGGAAAGACTCCGATTACGTGATCACCACGGATTCGATGCGCAGCTTCCCGAACTCTCTCCCAGAAGTGAAGAAGGCAATCGTAAATTCGCAAGTTGTCGCCTCCTTCGGCAGCGGAACTCAGGCTGTCGACATCCGCCGGATCAACCCGGAGGGTCTTAGCGCTGCCAAGAAGACAGCCGCGGCCAAAACCGTCCAGGCCTCTGAAGCCGGCACTCAACTCGTGGGTAACCCCGGCCTCTCCGTGTCGTCGAGCGATCGCAACCTGCTTACCGGAGGGCGGGTTGACGTGCGCATCCCTCTCGCTATAGGCAGCCAGTTGGCCACCGGATCGGTGACGGTCTCGGGATTGCCAATGCAGGTGGGCGAGGGGGACCAGCCGCGCCGGGCGGTACGAATTTCTGCTCTCAGCGGCGAAGCCACCGTGCGGAGAGGATCGCTGACTTCGCTGGCCAAGGCCTACGTCAACGGCCTCACGGGCCGGTACGCACCCACTTCAATCTCGGTGGTGAACGGCACGCTACAACTTCTCTACTCATCAGCCGTACCTGCCGATCTCGTGCCATAGCCCCAGCCCGCCCAGACATCCGCCCATCCATGTGTCTATATATCCGAACAGGAGATCATCATGAAAAAACTCACCCTTCGAGCGGTCATCAGCACCGCCGCACTGGTGGCTCTCGTCGCCCTTGGCGCCACTGCAACACCAGCACTCGCCACTCCAGCGGCCACGCCCGTAGCCACCGGATCGGTGGGATGGCTACGAGTCGCGCACCTCTCCCCCGACACAAAATCCGTGGATGTGCGTGTGACAGCCCTTATGGGTGGAGCGTCCGTTTACGACCTCGACAGTGTTAAATACGGAGCGGTATCGAGCTACCGGTCGATACCCACCGGCGTATACACGATCGCGATGGTGCCCGCGGGGTCGAAGTCATCCACCAAGCCGATGCTCAGCGCCTCAGTCGCCGTAGTCGCCGGCAAGGCTTCGACGGTAGCTGCCTACGGTCTGAATAAAAAGCTCACGGTGAAGGTCTTCACCGATGACCTCTCGACCCCGGCCGCCGGCCAGGCGCGGATTCGCCTGATCCAGGCATCAACGAGCACGTCGTCGATCGACGTGAAAACCACCACAGGTATCTCGATCGCCGAAAACGCGAAGTCCGGCACCGCAACGGGATATGCCGAAGTTGCTGCCGGCCCCTGGGCGCTCACGGTGACCGGGAAGAACGTCCGATCGATCGACCCTGTCACGCTCGCCAATGGCAGCGTCACTACTCTGCTTGTGCTCGACACGACCGGAGGCGGCCTCTCCGTTCGTCCGATCGTCGATAGCGCCGCTGTGGGTACGGCACCCGTCGGCGGGGTGCAAACGGGAGGAGGCTTTCTTGCCTCTACCGAACACTCCACAGGCACACTGCCCACGGTGCCGTCCGAGCTCCGATGACAGTGCGGAGGCGGCTCTTTCTGGTGATCGCGGCCACGATCGCCCTGACCGTGACCGCGGTGGTCGCGGTGGTCGCCATCGGCCTGCCAAAAAGCGCCGACGGCCGAGGCTCCCGGGCTGACGCGACAGCGTCGCCGATGGCGACGCATCTTCCCGTTTCGAAGAGCAGCTCGAACACGAACGCCACCACGCTGGGCCGCGCGTTCCTGGCCGACTGGGTCGTGGGCGGTCGAGTCGTGCGCCGCGATCAGGGTTCCGACACTGTGAGCGAGGGGCAGGCCTACGGAATGCTCATCGCTCTTTCACTGAAAGACGAAAAGAGCTTTGATTCGCTCTGGAGGTGGACCGAGAAAAACCTGCAGAAGCGTAACGGTCTCCTCGCCTGGCGGTGGCAGAACGGCACGGTTATCGACGGCACACCAGCGAGTGACGCCGACCTCGATGTTGCCCGTGCCCTCGTGATAGCCGGTAAGCAGTTCAGTCGCTCCGACCTCAGGACCGCGGGAACTCGGCTAGCGACGGCGATCGCTGACACCCTCACGGTGCAGACCTCGCTCGGACGCATCCTTCTTCCTGGTCCCTGGGCCGCCACTAATCCACACTCCTACAATCCGAGTTACGCCTCGCCGGTATCGTTCCAGGTGTTGGGGGATGCCACGGGCGACCCCCGCTGGACCGAACTGGCGGCCGGGTCCCGGGCCGTTACAAACAAACTTCTTGATGTTGCGGCCCTCCCCTCCGACTGGGCTCAGGTGAACGACGATGGAACCGTCGCAGTGATCCCGGGACCGACCGGAACCTCGGGGGAGGTCACCTGTGGGTACGATGCGGCGCGCACCGCCATCCGATTCGCCGAATCGTGCTCGCCCGCCGACGTCGCCATCTCCGCAAGGATCTCGCCGACTCTCACCCGCTCGACCAAGCTGGCCGCGGTACTCGACCTCGGCGGCTCGGCGAAGACGCGCGACAAAAGCCCGCTCGCCTACGCCGCACGAGCCGCTGCCTCGGCGGCCGGCGGCAACAACGGCGCAGCTCAGGCGGACCTCACCCGGGCCGCTCGACTGTCGTCATCCGTTCCCACCTACTACGGCCGGGCCTGGACAGCCCTCACCCTTTCGATGCTGCGCCAAACCACCCTCGGCGGTTGCGCCCCACTCGCAGGACGGAACTGACCATCATGAAAA
>JAYTTG010000453.1:0-3955 GCA_043745175.1 Microbacteriaceae bacterium | reverse complement strand
TGCCCCCAGGCAGATTCGAACTGCCGCCCCTGCCTCCGGAGGGCAGTGCTCTATCCCCTGAGCTATGGGGGCCCAAGTACTCTTCTACGTTACCAGCCCGCTGCCAGCCGCACGGTCGGGTCGAAACGTAGGCTGGTGGTATGACCGATTCCTCCTGGCGTGACCGACTGCGGGCGCTGCCTGTCTTCAGCGGCCAATTGCCGACTTTCGATACGGATGCCGCGCCGGCGGACCCCACTTCACTGCTCACAGAGTGGCTGGGCTTCGCTCTCGAATCCGGGGTGTCGCAGCCCCACGCTATGGCGATCTCTACCGTGAGTAGCGAGGGTGCGCCATCCGCACGTACGCTCCTTCTCAAGGATGTGACGCCAGAGGGCCTGTGGTTCGCCACCCTGTCGTCGAGCCCCAAGGGACGCGATCTTGTTCAGAATCCGCGCGCGGCCCTCCTTTTGTATTGGCGGGAACAGGGGCGGCAGATCCGCGTGGTGGGCGATGTGGAGCCGGGATCGCGCGAGCTCGCCCGCATCGACTTTCTCAAACGGCATCCCAACGCCCGGGCGATCGCCGCAGGCGGCCAGCAGAGCGAGCCGTTGCCGGCGACGGATGCGGAATACGAGGCCGTGGTGGGTGCGGCTCGCGAGCGCATCGACGCTGATCCCGACTACGTGCCCGAGGAGTGGCAGGCCTACCTCGTGCGGCCGGTGGAGTTCGAATTCTGGCAAGCCGCCCGCGAGCGGGACCAGTTGCGACTGCGCTATCGACAAGACGGAAACGGCTGGGTGCGGGACCTGCTCTGGCCGTAGGACCTTCCGCCCGGCCGTCCCAGCTGGAGAGCGAACGGGAACACGAGAGCCGCCATCGTGAGTCCGACATTCTGGTGCCGATCGCGTCATCCGAGGTCCGCACGGACTCGCGCTGCCCACCGCCGTCAGCACCCTGGCGCCCGACCGCGTGAACTAGGCTTCAGGATCACGCCGTGTCATGGATGGCGCGGTGGGTATTTTCCTCGCAGCCGAGGGGTCCGCAGGGATTACGCCCATTTCGTGATTGCTCCGCCTCGCGCGACAGAAGTGCCCGCCCGCACAGCCGCCGCCAGAGAGGCCCTCATCGACTAACCGCCGACGGACGACTTTTAGCAGCCAGTGCAGCCGCGCCGAGGATTACTTCAGCGCGCCGAGGGCAGCCGTAACGAGATCCTTCGCGTCTGCGGCGGATCCGAAGTAGACGGATGTCGCGACCAGCCAGTATGCGCCGCGGAACACGTCGACCTGCCCGACACCACCGCTCGTAGAGAAGTAGGCCGCATCGCCGAGTCCCGACGCGGGAGTACCCGTCGCGGCGGTCGTTTTCCGCGACGCGAGTTCCGTCGCAGCGGGCCGGGAGACAGCGAAAGCGAAGGTGTCGCCGCTGGTCTGGTTGAGCCAATTGCACGCGGTGCCCTTGTCGGCGACCGCTGTGGCTGCGGCACTTCCCGCCTTCGGCGAGAAACCAGAGTCGAGCCCGAAATTCGGGTTGAAGTCGTACACGGCCTGGGCCGAGATGAGAGTGCCGCAAGCAATCTTGGTCGCCGTGGCGGCCGCCGCGCTCGGAGTTGGTGTCGGTGTCGGTGAAATCGTCGACGACGGTACCGGAGTTGCCGCGGGGGAGTCCGTCGCTGCCGGGCTCGGAGTCTTCGACGTGCCCGGCTCCGGGACGCATGCGGCGAGCCCGAGCGCCACTGACGCCGTGAGCGCGACCACGATCACGATCGACCGAAGTCGAGAGTCGGCGATGGTGTTCATTGTGTGAGAAGCCCCCTGGTGTGCGTGATTCCATCTTCGCCCAATCTCGCAGATCGCACCGAGGGGCGCGCCAGCCGGGGAACCTGCCGGCTCCCGTAGAATTAGTGCTCGTGACTCCCGCCGAACTCGCCTCCCAGCTGCTCGCCATCGTCAGCGGCGCGCTCCAGGGGCGGGGAGTGGATGCCTCAAGCCTGTCGCTCAATGATGTCAAGGTCGAACGCCCCAAGAATCGGGACCACGGCGACTGGGCATCCAACATCGCCATGAAGCTCGCGAGGCAAGTGGGGGTGAACCCACGGGAGTTCGCTCTCGAGCTGGCCGAGGGCATCCGCTCGATCGAGGGCGTGTCGGCAGTGGATGTCGCGGGCCCCGGTTTCCTCAACATCAGCCTCGACGCCGCTGCAGCGGGCGCTCTCGCGAGGACCATTGTCGAGCAGGGATCGGCCTACGGCAACGGCACCCTGTACGAGGGTGTGACGATCAACCTCGAGTTCGTGTCGGCGAACCCGACCGGGCCAATCCACCTCGGCGGAGTGCGCTGGGCCGCCGTCGGCGACAGCCTCGCACGCATCTTCCAGGCCGAGGGCGGGATCGTGACCCGCGAGTACTACTTCAACGACCACGGCGGCCAGATCGACCGGTTCGCCCGCAGCCTGTTGGCGAGCCACCTCGGTGAGCCGACTCCCGAAGACGGGTACGGCGGGCAATACATCTCCGACATCGCGGCGCGAGTCGTCGAGATCGCTCCCGCCGACCTCGCCACGCTGCCGCGAGACGCCCAGCAGGAGGTCTTTCGCGCCATTGGCGTCGACCTCATGTTCGGCGACATAAAGAACAGCCTGCACGAGTTCGGCGTCGACTTTGACGTCTATTTCCACGAGAACACCTTGCACGAGAACGGCGACGTCGAGAAGGCGATCGCAAAACTGAACGACCTCGGTCACATCTACGAATCCGAGGGCGCAATCTGGCTGCGCACCACCGGATTCGGCGACGACAAAGACCGGGTAGTTATCAAGAGTGACGGCGAGGGCGCCTACATCTCGGGTGATCTGGCTTACTACCTCAACAAGCGCGAGCGTGGCTTTGAGCGCAATCTGATCATGCTGGGTGCAGACCATCACGGTTACGTGCAGCGCCTCATGGCCATGACGGCAGCCTTCGGCGACACTCCGCGGGTGAACCTCGAGATCCTCATCGGGCAGATGGTTAACTTGCTCAAAGACGGCACGCCGCAGCGCATGAGTAAGCGTGCAGGCACTGTCGTCGTGCTCGAAGATCTTGTCGAGGCCGTGGGGGTGGATGCGGCACGCTATGCGCTAGTGCGCTCCTCGAGCGACTCGCAGCTCGACATCGATCTCGACCTGCTGACCAAACGCACCAACGACAATCCGGTGTTTTATGTGCAGTACGCGCACGCTCGTACCCGGTCCGTTGCCCGCAACGCGGCGGACGGCGGAGTCGATCGCAGCGCCTTCGACGCCTCCCTTCTCACCCATGAGACCGAGAGCAGCCTGCTCGGCGTCCTCGCCGAGTTCCCCCGCGTCGTCACCCAGGCCGCAGAGCTGCGCGAGCCGCACCGGGTCGCGCGCTACGCCGAGGAACTCGCCGGCGCCTACCACCGCTGGTACGACACCTGTCGCGTCACCCCCCTCGGTGACGAGCCGGTGACCGATCTCCATCGCACCCGCCTGTGGCTCAACGACGCCACCGGCACGGTGCTGCGCAACGCCCTCGGCCTTCTCGGCGTCTCGGCGCCGGAGCGGATGTAGGGGCATGGCACCACAGGACGGCGAGCCGTACGACTGGAACCTGGGCCGATCGGGACGCCAGTACCCGGAGGATTTGTCCCCGAACAACCCCGATCTGAACGAATCTGACTCCGATCCCTTCGGCTTCGTCGAGACGGAGATCGTTCGACGTCGCGGCCGCGGCTGGATCGGCTTCGGTGTCTTTCTGGTGATACTGGTCACCGGGGGAGTCGTGCTCGACAACGTGGCGCGCGGTTCCGTCGGCGGGTTGATCGAGGCCAAGGCGCGCAGCTCCCTCGCACTTTCGGAATCAACCCCGGTGATGGTAACCGTCGGCGGCACCTCGGTGCTCTATCAGGCTGCGACCGGCAAATTCGAGCGAGTGGATGTGGCGATTGCCAAGCTCGGAGTCGGCGACCTCAG
>JAYTTG010000452.1:0-3979 GCA_043745175.1 Microbacteriaceae bacterium | reverse complement strand
TGAATCCCGCACGCCGCCAGGGCAGGTCACGACTGTTGGCCACGAACCACTCGGTGACGGCGCTCGCGATACTCACCAGTCCACTCTACGAACCTCAGCTCCGGGGGGAATACCGCAGCGTAGGGTTAGCGTATGGCCAGATGGCAGCCCGAAAAAAAGGACGCTCTTGACGCACTCGCCGCCGAGATCGTCGCGCTCTATGCTGGCGGCCGCGTCGTCATCGCGATCGACGGGATGGATGGTGCGGGCAAGACCCATTTTGCCGATGATCTCGCCGTCGTTCTCACCGCGACAGGACGCTCGGTCTTCCGGGCATCCATGGACGACTTCCACCGCTCCCAAGCCGAACGTCATGCACGCGGAGCCGAGTCGTCGGACGGCTACTTCCGGGACTCCTTCGACTATTCCACCTTTCGACGCGTTCTGCTCGAGCCGTTCCGCATGGGCGGGAGTACCGCGTTCGTGACCGCGGCGTTCGACCACGTGCGCGACCTCCCCGTGCAGTCGAAGTGGCGCACCGGGCCGAAGGATGCGATGCTTGTGCTCGACGGTATGTTCCTCAACCGCCCGGAGCTCGCCGGGTTGTGGAACTACTCCGTGTGGCTCGAGGTAACGCGAGAAATTGCCGAAAAGCGGATGCTGGACCGTGACGGCCCCACGGGGAACGCCGAGCGTTATCGGGGCGGGCAGGATCTCTACCTGACGGAGGTAAACCCGCGCACCGCGGCCTCGAGCATGATCGACAACAGCGACTTCGATCATCCGCGGCGCATATTTGCCGACTCCTGCTGAGCCGACTCTTGCTGAGCGGTGTCTGGCTAGCGACCGAGCGGCTGACGCATCCGCTCGATCACCGTTGCAGTGGGGATGAACTCGCCGCTCTGCTCAACCTCGTGCACCAGCCCCACGAGTTCAGCGCTCACCGGGGTCGGCACCCCCACCGCCGCACCGCGCTGCACGACGGCACCGTTGAGATAGTCGATCTCGGTCGGCTGGCCGCGACGGATGCTCTGGAGCGTCGATCCCGGATTGGGTCGAGATCCCATCCGCCGCCTCATCCGCAGGGGAAGTAGTTGCCCGACCGAGGCAGGCAGGCGAACGAGCGCGGACAGTGTGCGGGGGGATAGCCCCTGCAGGGGCGCGAACTCGATGCCACTCGCCCGCGCCACTCGTACGGCTTCGCGCATGGTCTCGGTCATGATCGCGCGCAGTTGTCGATCACCGATCACCTCCTGCACGCTGAGGCCGGTGGCGGCAGAGAGGCCGTTGACGTGGTTGACGATGAGCTTCGTCCACTGGGCGCCTTCGAAGTTGTCGGTGAGCTCCACGGGCATTACCGCCCCGAGGATTCTCGAGGCATAGAGGGCCGGAAGCACCGGGCCGCCAAGGAAGGTCGGGCCGGTCGTCGTGACGGTGATGATACCGGGGGAGAGATACGAGGCAGCGTAAAGGGCCAGCGCGCCGACGATGTCCGACCGGGGTGCAGCCCGCCGGGCAGAGATGATCCCCTCCAGGCCGTTCTGCACGACGACCACAGGGATGCCGACGAGAAGCTCGGCGTTCGCGCGAAGGGCCGCCCTGGCATCCTGGGCCTTTGTAGTAAGGAAGGCGATGTCGGGCGAGATCGTGAGGCTTTCGACCGCGTCAACCTGCACGGTGAAGTCTCCCCAGCCGCCGGTGAGCTGAAGGCCAGTGCTCAGAAGGACTGCCAGTTGCTCGCCGCGCGCGACAACCTGCACCTCATGGCCGGCTCGTGCAAGAAGAGCGGCGATTGTTCCACCGATTGCCCCGGCACCGATCACCGCTACCCTCATGTCCCGAGCCTAGCGAGCGACGCCGGTGTGGATTACCGTCGGCGTACTCGTCACGGCGATCGCGAGCCAGATCGGAATGTGACGCATGGCGCCCGTCACCATTGGGCGCTCGACGCCCTGCTTGCGGCCTTCAGTGCGACGCTCGCTGAGGACACTGGGCGCCGGTAGAGCGACGGATCTGCCTCACCGTGCACGAATCGCAGAACCTCCTCGCGGGTGGCATGCTGATCACTACGATGATGGAGCTGCGGATGACGGATGACTGTGACCGCGATCCGAGCGCACAGGATCTCCTCATGGCGGTCTTCGCGAAGAGGCCCGACCTGATGCGCAGCCTCACCGAACCCGAGCGTGAGCTCACGAGGGAGACCGAAGCGTGAGCGAAGCGCACGGCCGCAGCGGCATCCTGCTCATTGATAAGCCAGCCGGAATCACCAGTCACGACGTCGTCGCACGCACCCGTAAACGCGCTGGCACCCGCAAAGTGGGGCACGCCGGCACTCTCGACCCGATGGCGACAGGCCTCCTCGTGCTCGGCATCAACAACGCGACCCGGCTGCTCACCTCCCTGGTCGGACTCGACAAGGAGTATTTCGCCACCATCCGGCTCGGATCGGCCACGAACACCGACGACGCCGACGGCGAGCCATTCGAGGTTACCGAGCCCGGACGGCTGGAGACACTCACCGCGGCCGCAGTTTCCGCCGCTCTCGTTCCTCTGACCGGCGCGATCAGGCAGGTTCCGAGCAGTGTGAGCGCCATCCGCGTCGATGGTAAACGGGCGTACACCCTCGTGCGCGAAGGCGAGACCGTCGAACTCGCCGCCCGATCCGTAACGGTCTCCGCGCTCGAGGTCTTCGGTTCGAGGCGAGGGGCCGACTTCTACGATCTCGACGTGCGGGTGCGCTGCAGCTCCGGCACCTACATCCGGGCGATTGCGCGCGATCTCGGCGCCTCGCTCGGCGTGGGTGGCCATCTCACAGCGCTGCGGCGCAGCATGATCGGGCCATTCAGCGTCGCGGATGCCTCGGAGCTCGAGTCTCTCGACGTCGCCGCCGCCCTGATTGCGCCGGCCACCATCGCGACCGCGCTATTTCCGGTGTTTGCCCTCGACGCCGACCAGGCAGTAGACCTGGGGCACGGTAAACGTCTCATCGCCGAGCGGCCCGAGGGCCTGCCGGGACCCGTGGCCGCGATCGCACCCGACGGTCGCCTGGTCGGCCTGCTGGAGTTCACCGCTGGAATCGGCAAGCCGATCGTCAACTTCGCACCCGACGTGCTCACCGAGCCGGCGGCAGAGAAATGATCGAGTGGTTCACCTGGCTGCAGGTCGGAGTCGCCGTGATTGCGGGGCTCTTCTGCCTCGTGCTCGGCCTTCTCGGTCGGCAGCCCAATGATTATTCGCTCGGGGCGACACTTCTCGTTGAGCTTCTGCTCGTTGCCCAGCTGGTCGTTGCGATCGTTGCGCCCGTGGTGGGAAATCCACCCCGCGGCAGCCTGCCGGAGTTCTACATCTATCTCGTGTCGGCACTCCTCCTTCCCCCGCTCGCCGGATTCTGGGCCCTTCTCGAGCGCAATCGGTGGGCGACGGTCGTGCTCGGTGTGGTCTGTCTGGCCGTGGCGGTGATGGTCTTCCGCATGTACCAGATCTGGGTCTTCCAAGTGGCCTAATCTTGAGGTGATGGCTGCCAACACTTCTCCCCGCCCGGCGCGGGCCAGATCCCTCGGAATTGGACGGGTCCTCGTGGTCGTCTACGGCATCCTCGCCCTCGCCGCCACCGGGCGTTCGGTGTTTCAGATCATCGACCGGTTCGCTGAAGCGCCACTCGCATTCTCGCTCTCCGCGCTGTCCGCGGTCGTCTACATCGTCGCCACGATCGCCCTCGTCGCACCCGGGGCATCCTGGTATCGCGTGGCGCGGCTCACGATCGGATTCGAGCTCGTCGGAGTACTCGTGGTTGGCACTATCAGCCTCGTCTCCCCGGGCCTGCTCGGGCTTCACAGCATCAATCCGTTCGGACGGGAGGCGACCGTCTGGTCGGCCTATGGGGTCGGCTACCTGCTCATCCCGCTCGTGCTTCCGGTGCTCGGGCTGCTTTACCTGCGTACGCGGCGTCCCGCACCCATCGAGCCGAACGAGCCGGCATGAAGTTCTACCCCTCCCT
>JAYTTG010000451.1:0-3982 GCA_043745175.1 Microbacteriaceae bacterium | reverse complement strand
GGTGAATGATCGCTCACCAATCGACGTTAGTCACGGCTAACTGGATTGTCTACAGTAGGGTGTGAATCCACACGATCGGAGGGGTCGGATGTCAGTAGCCATCGATCCTCGAGACACTCCACGGGCACGCGCCAAGGCCGATCGCCGCCGGGCACTGCTCGATGCCGCTGCCCGTCTCTTCGCCGAACGCGGCTTCGACCGGGTCTCCATGGAAGATCTCGGCTCCGCTGCCGGCGTCAGCGGCCCGGCCGTTTACCGGCATTTTCCGTGCAAGCAGTCCGTGCTTGCAGCCCTTCTCATCGATGTGAGCCAAGGACTCTTCGACGGGGGTGCACGCGTGATCGACACAGTAGAGGACGCCCCGGCCATCCTTCGCGCCCTCATCGCCTTCCACGTCGCCTTCGCCCTCTCGAACGCCGATGTCATCCGCGTGCAGGATCGTGACCTGGAAAGTCTCGGCTTCCTCGACCAACACAGGGTGCGCGCCCTGCAACGCAGCTATGTCAGCCTCTGGGTCAGCGTGCTCGCGCGACTCGATCCCGGCGCCGAGGCCGCGGAGCTGCACGTGAAGGCGCACGCCACCTTCGGGCTGATCAACTCGACGCCGCACAGTGGTCATTCCGCAGCTACCGGCCAAATTCTTGAAGCGATGGCCTGGGCGGGGCTCCACCCATAAGAATCGAGCCGGTCTCGGCAATTCCTTCGCGCGCAGCCTGGATCCTGCTGCTTGTGGCGGGGATCCTCATTTTCACCGCGGTGACGCTCGACCAAAACGCGACCGCTCGACCGAAACGCACGTGGCCAGTGCGCGAGGCGAGTCACCGCGGTCGCGCTCCTGGCGATCGTCACCGTCGGGGTCGTCGCCACCCTCATGACTTTCCCGGGATTGCATACTCCCCCTGCGACCGATCAGCGCGGCGGAGCCGTTCCCCACCTCTGGTTCGACGCGGTCACCTCCATCTCGGAGCTGTACTCTTCGTGATGCGCCACACGGGGTAGCGTGACATCACCGCCTACCGTGACTAAGGAGCCACTGGATGCCCGACTCACCCACCACCGAGGTGTTGATCGTCGGAGCCGGGCTCGCCGGGCTCGTGGCTGCTGCCGAGCTGGTGGATGCCGGCAAGAAGGTCACGATTCTCGAGCAGGAGCCGGAGGCGAGCTTCGGCGGCCAGGCCTGGTGGTCCTTCGGCGGTATCTTTCTCATCGACTCTCCGGAGCAGCGGCGCCTCGGCGTGCACGACTCGTTCGAGCTCGCTCGTCAGGACTGGTTTGCCTCGGCTGGATTCGACCGCGATGAAGACGCCTGGCCGAAGAAGTGGGCCGAGGCCTACCTGGACTTCGCCGCCGGGGAGAAACGATCCTGGCTGCACGACCAGGGGGTGCGATTCTTCCCCGTGGTCGGCTGGGCCGAGCGCGGGGGCTACACCGCCCTCGAGCACGGCAATTCCGTGCCGCGATTCCACATCACCTGGGGCACTGGACCCGGGGTGCTCGCTCCGTTCGTGCGCCGGGTGCGAGCGGGAGTCGAGCACGGACTCGTCACGCTCAAGTTCCGTCACCGGGTCGACGAGCTCATCGTCGACGGCGGCACCGTCGTCGGCGCGCGGGGAGCCATTCTCGCCCCGGATGGCGCCGAACGCGGCGCTCCCTCCAGCCGCCGTATCACCGGCGAATTCGAGCTGCACGCCGGTGCCGTGATCGTGACGAGCGGCGGCATCGGCGGCAATCACGACCTCGTACGCGAGAGGTGGCCGGCCCGCCTGGGAACGCCCCCTAAGACGATGCTCTCCGGAGTACCGGCCCATGTCGACGGCCGCATGCTCGGCATCAGCGAGCAGGCCGGAGCGCACCTCATCAACGGAGACCGGATGTGGCACTACGTCGAGGGCATCGAGAACTACGCGCCGGTGTGGGCGCGGCATGGTATCCGCATCCTTCCCGGGCCGTCGTCGATCTGGCTGGATGCCACGGGCCTCCGACTGCCGGTGCCATTGTTCCCGGGGTTTGACACCCTCGGCACGCTCGAGCACATCGTCGCGACCGGCTATGACCACAGCTGGTTCGTGCTCACGCAGAAGATCATCGAGAAGGAGTTCGCACTCTCCGGCAGCGAGCAGAACCCCGATCTCACGAACAAGGACTATCGCTTGCTCGCCAATCGACTGAAGCCCGGGGCGCCGGGCCCGGTGGAGGCGTTCACACGGAAGGGCGCCGACTTCGTGGTGGCGAATACTCTCGATGAGCTGCTCGCGGGCATGCAGAAGCTGAGCCCGGACATCCCGATCGATACCGCCCGGGTGCGTCAGGAGATCGAGGGTCGTGACCGTGAACTCGCCAACGACTTCTCGAAGGATGCCCAGGTCAATGCCCTCCGGCAGACACGCCGGTATCGCGGCGACAAGCTCATCCGCGTGGCGAGGCCCCACCGCATCCTGGACCCGAAGGCGGGGCCGCTTATCGCCGTGAAACTGCACATCCTCACCCGAAAAAGCCTCGGCGGCATTGAAACGGACCTTCAGTGCCGCGCCCTCTCCGCGACCGGCGAGCCGATCCCTGGCCTCTACGCGGCCGGCGAGGTGAGCGGATTCGGCGGTGGGGGCATGCACGGCTACCGGTCGCTTGAGGGTACTTTCCTCGGCGGGTGCCTTTTCTCGGGGCGGGTCGCCGGGCGCGCAGTGGCGCAGTCGGTTTGAGCGGGAGTGGCCGTTCCCGGACAGACTTCAACCACCGGATCAGCATCGCGTTCCGGGCGAACAACGCGATCGCGAGTTTCGCCGCGCCAGCCGAGCGGATCGAGGTGCGAAATTGACCCCTCGCGGAGGCGGAACGGGGTAATTGACTAGCGCTGCAGGCTCCACGCGCGGCGCTTGACCAGTACGTGCCCGCGCTCCGAGGTCAGTCGTGTCCACGGTCCGGTCTCATAGATACGCACCGGATCAGGGCCACCGAGGAATCCGAGTGAGAGCCCGGCGAATGCGGCTCCAGCAGGCACATATTCGAGCCCGGCAATTGGATGCCCCCACACCTCGGAACGCACGCGCTGCACGATCTGCTCGCCGGTGCCGGTCGGCACCGCGGCGGCTACCTCATCGATGCCGGCCTTTGCCACCGATTCGAGCACGGAAGCTTCCACCGACTCGAGAGACTTCCAACCGCCCCTTGGCGGCGAGATCGCGGCCCAGGTGACGGTGTTGACCTGCATCGGCAAACTCACGGTGACGGGCGCCATGCGGTCGACGATCTCGCTCTGCAGCCGGTTGAGGCGCTCGATCAATGAACGCACCGGCACCACAACGTCGAAGGTGTCGGCACCGGTCAGGGCGAAGGTGCGCAGCCCGAGCACCGTCGGGCTGTCGTCCAGAAGGCCGGCTGGCACGAGCACAGCAACATAGACGGCGAGCACCCCCGAACCGGAAATCAGGCGCACAGAACCGTCCTCCACACGCTGGGCGCGGCTGAGGAAGACCTGCAGATCGCCGAGGGAGAGGGAGTCAACTAGAGAAAATGTCTGGCTCATCTGGTCTCTAAACTATAGGAGCGCCGGGGTTCACGCTGCCCCGCGACCGCCGGACCACGGGAGAACACCATGACCGACCTGCTCATCGACCTCCTCGCGGCACTCGATCTCACGGATACTCACGCCCGCACCAGTGAGGAGATCTTCATCGGTACTAGCCAGTGGTCGGCCCTTGGCCGGGTATTCGGAGGGCAGGTGCTCGCGCAGTCACTCGTCGCCGCCCAGCGCACTATCGCTGAGGATCGAGTGATCCACTCACTGCACGGCTATTTTCTGCGGCCAGGAAATATCGACCTGACGATCACCTTCTCGGTCGATCGCATCCACGACGGGCGCTCGTTCTCCACCCGGCGCATCCAGGCTTACCAATCGGGCCTGCCGATCCTGTCGATGATCGCGTCGTTCCAGGACTCCGACGACGGCCTCGAACACCAGGTCGAGATGCCGACCGGCCTGCCACAG
>JAYTTG010000450.1:0-3987 GCA_043745175.1 Microbacteriaceae bacterium | reverse complement strand
AGTACACCCAGCTCACCGGGCGAGCCGGTCGTCGAGGCATCGACGTCGAAGGCCATTCGGTGATCCAGTGGCAGGAGGGGCTCGATCCCCAAGCGGTCGCCTCGCTCGCCTCCCGTCGCACCTATCCACTCAATTCCAGCTTCTCGCCCACCTACAACATGGCCGTGAACCTCATTGAACAGTTCAGCCGGGAACGCGCCCGTGACATCCTCGAGTCCTCATTTGCGCAGTTCCAGGCCGATCGCGCCGTCGTCGACCTTGCCCGCAAGGTGCGGTCGCAGGAGGAGTCGCTGCACGGCTACGAAGAGGCGATGAAGTGCCACCTCGGGGATTTCCGTGAGTACTCTGGCATCCGCCGCGAGCTCACCGATCTGGAACGCAAGGGATCGATTCGCGCCGACCTGCAGAGTCGCGGGGAACGGGAGAAGCGCCAGAACCAGCTCGCGGCCCTGCGCAAACGACTCAAGCAGCATCCCTGCCACACCTGCAACGACCGCGAGTCACACGCCCGTTGGGCGGAGCGCTGGTGGAAGCTGAAGAAGCAGACGGATGAGCTCAGCCGCCAGATCCGCGCCCGCACCGGTGCGGTAGCGAAGATCTTCGATCGCGTGACCGACGTGTTGCTCGAGCTGGGCTACCTGTTGCGTTCCGATACCGGCGAGGTGACAGCATCCGTACACGGGCGCACTCTCCGTCGCATCTACGGAGAGCGCGATCTGCTCGTGGCCGAGTGCCTGCGCCGTGGAGTCTGGAAAGACCTCGATCCCGCTGGTCTCGCTGCCATGGCCGCCGCCCTGGTCTACGAGCCGCGGCGGGATGAGGGTCAGACATCGGACCGCTACCTTCCGAAAGGCGCCTTCCGCCCGGCTTTCGAGAAGACGACGGACCTGTGGTCGAAGCTCGACGACATCGAACGCGATCATAAGCTCCCCGGGAGTAATCCGCTCTCCACCGGACTGTCGCTCGCGATGAATCGCTGGGCGCAGGGGGTGTCCCTCGACTCCGTGCTGCTCGAGTCGGAGCTCGCGGCCGGGGACTTCGTGCGCATGACAAAACAGACGATCGACCTTCTCGACCAGCTCTCGGTCGTTGCCGACGGGACCGTCGGACGCACGGCACGCCAGGCGCTTGAATCCATTCGCCGCGGTATCGTGGCCTACTCTTCGGTCGCGTGACTGCGGCACAGATGCTGCTGGCCGCCGTCCCCGCACGCTCCATTTAGGCTTGACGGGTGCGTTCGAGCCTCCTGCCCCGCCCGGGGGTCACCTCCGGATGGCTCTCGCGTCCGCTCCCGCTCACGGCTGCAGTCCTCGTCGCGGCACTGTCTGGCTATTCGAACGCTGCCGCCTTTCCGGGTATCGGATGGTGGCCGCTCATCTTCGTCGGCACAGCCTTGATGCTCTGGTCGCTCCACGGTCGCCGGGCGTGGTCGGCACTCCTCGTCGGGTTCGTCGGCGGATTCGCGTTCTTCGGCAATCACATCCTCTGGCTCACGGTCTATCTCGGTCCGGTGCCGTGGCTCGCCCTCGCCGGACTCGAATCCGTCTTCTTCGCGCTCGGCTGCGTGCTGATGGCACTGGCCTGGCGCCACGTGCCGCGAGTGTGGTCGGGAGCAGGGGCGCAGCTGGTGGGCATTCCCGCGGTGCTGGCCGGGCTCTGGACGCTTCGTGAGGCCATCACCAGTGTCTGGCCCTATGGCGGCTTCTCCTGGGGACGGCTGGCTTTCTCCCAGTCCGACAGCACCTTCGCACCGCTCGTCGCCTGGCTCGGAATGTCCGGCGTCAGCTTCGTCATCGCCCTGCTCAGCGCGATGCTGCTGCAGGCCGTGCGTACGGTGCGTGTGCGTTGGACCACCCGGGGTATGATCGCGTCGGCGGCGTTCCTCATCGCTGCGCTGTTCCCGGCCTGGCCGGTGCTCGAATCCGGCAGCATTCGCGTCGCCGCTGTACAGGGTGATTCCAACTCCGGCCTGTTTGCCCAGATCCAGCAGGGCGACAGTCTCGATGATCACCTGCAGGCCACTGTCCCGATCCTCGGACAGAAGGTGGACGTCATTGTCTGGCCAGAGAACGCCTCCGACATCGACCCGCTCCGTAATGAGCAGGCGGCCAAGACTCTTGACTTCGTCTCGGACAAAATGGATGCCCCGCTCGTCACGGGAACCATCACCGAGAACGCCAAGGGCCAGAGATTCAACAGCCTGCTCCTGTGGAAGAACGGCACGGGTTCGGTCGCTCAGTACGACAAGATCCATCCGGTGCCGTTCGCCGAGTACCTGCCGGATCGCACTTTCTGGTACCCACTCGCGCCGAGCCTGTTCGACCTGGTGCCGCGTGACTACTCCTTCGGCACGCGCTCAAATGTCTTCGACATCAACGGGGCGATGGCGGGGCTCGCAATCTGCTTCGACATCGTCGACGACGGCCTTATCCATCGGATGGTCAACGGGGGAGCGGAGTTCATCCTCGCCCCCACCAACAACGCCGACTTCGGACACTCCGATGAGAGCGTTCAGCAGGTGGCCATCGCCCGGCTGCGCGCCATCGAGACCGGTCGAAGCGTCGTCAACGACTCCACTGTCGGAGTGAGCGCCATGTTCGCGCCCGACGGCCGGGTGCTCGCGAAGCTGCCCACCTTCACCCGCGGTGCGATGGTCGAGACCATTCCCTTGAGCACGACACTGACCCCGGCGATGTTCGCTGGGCGCCAGATCGAGTGGATCGCCGCTGGCTTTGGACTCGCCGGCCTGGCCGTCGGCATGTTGTTGGCGCCGCGACGCGCGCGATCCGCTGCTTCCCGCGGCAGGCGTCACCATGGTTGAGACCCTCATCATCCTGCCGACTTACAACGAGGTCGAGAGCCTCGAGAGCATTCTCGGCCGCATCCGGCAGTCGCTGCCGCAGGCCGACGTGATCATCGTCGATGATTCGAGCCCGGATGGCACGGGCCGGCTTGCGGATCGGCTCGCCGCAACCGACCCGGGGCTCATGGTGCTGCATCGCCCGGCGAAGGACGGCCTCGGGCGGGCCTACCTTGCTGGCTTCGCCCACGCCCTCGAGGGGGGCTACCGATACGTCGTGGAGATAGACGCCGACGGCTCCCACGACCCAGCCGACCTTCCGGCGATGCTCAGTCTCGCCGCAGCGGGAGCGGACCTGGTGATCGGGTCCCGTTGGGTGCGGGGCGGATCGGTACGAAACTGGCCGTGGATCCGCCGGGTGGTCTCGCGCGCCGGCAATGCCTACTCACGGGTGATGCTTCGCTCGGGCATCCACGACATCACGGCGGGATTCCGGGTCTTCCGCACACAAGCCCTGCGCACGCTGGATCTGTCCGCCATATCCTCGCAGGGATATTGCTTTCAGGTGGAGTTGGCATGGCGGCTCGAGCGGGCGGGAATGCGTATCGTCGAGCACCCGATCGTCTTCATCGAACGCACGGTCGGTCTGTCGAAGATGCACCTGGGCATCGTCGTCGAAGCCCTCCTGCGGGTGACACTGTGGGGAATCTCAAGCGCCGCTTCTCGAGATGCCGTACGCCAGCATTCTGGGCAGAAAAATAGCCGATTACGATGAAAATGGTAATCGGCTAGATTTCTGTATCGACGACTACGCGCCGACCTTGTGCTGTCCTTTGCGTGCCCGAAGAAAGTCGAGCCGCTCCTGCAGCAAGTCCTCGAGTTCGGCGCGGGTGCGACGCTCGAGCAACATGTCCCAGTGGGTGCGCGGGATTTTGGCGTCCGACGGTTCAGGCTCAACCTGCGCTCCGTCTTCGCCGAGAAGTCGACCCTCCAAACCACTCTTGGGGGATTCCCACACTGTGGGAATCTCCGCGTCGGAGGAGAAGGTGACCTCGAACGTGGAGCCGTCGGCGGCCTGATAAGTACTCTTTTTCCGCGGGGAGAAGGTCACGCCTTCTTCACTCTGAAGACTCTGGGATCCGAGTCTCATTCCGCGCAAACTGCGATCCGCCATTATGTGGTCCTCT
>JAYTTG010000449.1:0-4019 GCA_043745175.1 Microbacteriaceae bacterium | reverse complement strand
GGTGCGCGGCGTCGATACGGCCATGCCGCTCAAGGAATACGAGTTGCTCGAAGTGCTTCTGCGTAATTCCGGTCGGGTTCTCACTCGTGGACAGCTCATCGATCGGGTCTGGGGCTCGGACTACTTCGGAGACACCAAGACGCTCGACGTGCACATCAAGCGCATCCGTTCCAAGATCGAGCAAGAGCCGTCAGACCCGAAGATGCTTCTGACGGTGCGTGGACTTGGCTACCGCTTCGAGCCCTGAAGGTTCACAATCCCCGCAAAATGGGCACCGACGTAGACCAGTACGGTCGGGCTACTTGGTCGGCGTGGGAACAGGAATGACGGTCGGCTTCGCCGGGGGAGTCGCGCTGGGAAGAGGCGACGGCAACAGCTTCGAGTATTCGGACAGGGATCCGTCGAGCACCGGGACGAGGAGCTGCTCGCCGGTCAGCGTGCCGTACTGGACAAACACGGGCAGGAGCGATCCGGCCTTCGAGTTGATGCCACTGAAAAGCAGCTGGCGCGTGTCGGACGAGCCGAAGGTCTTCACCTCTCCGGCGTCGAGCTGCACGCGGGTGTCGACTTTGCCTGGTGTACCGCTTGCGGTGGTGCCGTCGTACTGGATGAGCACGTTCACCGTTTTTTCACCATCGTTGATGAGGTTGACGAGGAAGCTCGCCTCCTGGCCGTTTTTGGTGAGGAGGAGTGCATTGCGCACCTTCACCTGGCCCACGGTGGTGCCGACTCCGTCGCTGGGGTCGTAATGCTTTAGCGTTGCCTGCGGCGCGAAGAAGCTGCATCCGGCGGTTGAGAGCAACAGCGAAGCCACCACCACCACGGTTGCGACGATGCGAGCTCTCACGGGACCCTCCAGGACGGACGAAGACGATGGTTAGACGATGGGAAGACGCGGCCGATGCCGCGTGAAATCCTCTCAAAGTTTAGCCTACGGCGGCAGCCCCGGAGGCCCGCGCCCTGCAGCGCCAAACTCCCTGTGATAAACTGGCGGCCATTGAAACGGAGTGCCAGCAATGCTTTTCGAGGTCGGCGAGGCGGTCGTTTTCCGGCTCCATAGTGAGGCGTCCCCGGCGGAAGTCACGACGCACATCGTCACAATCGAGACGGAAATGTACCTCGCACTCGGTGTATCCAAGGGCGAACTGGACAAGCTCTCCTGCGAAGAAGCGATCAGGATGTCTGAGGTCGTTCACGACCCCTTGCGCCGTGACCAGGACCGGGAAATGTCTGCCGGAGAGAAGAAAATGATCGCGAAGGCGCGGCAGATCCTCGCCTCCGAACCTGCTCGTGCCGACAAAACCAACGAACAAAAGGCTTCGACCGTGCTCGATGAGGTTTTTGCGTCCTGACTCCGCAGGGACCGACTCCGGGATCGTCGTGGGCATCATCGTCGTCGCGGCGGGGACTGGGTCCCGGCTGGGGCATCCCGATCCGAAAGCCTTCGTCCCCGTCGCTGGTCGCCCCATCCTCGCTCATGCCCTCGAAGGCGTATTCGGCAGCACTGAACGAGCGCAGGTGGTGATTGTCGCCCCGGCAGACTGGGCGGCCGAAGCCCGGGAACTTTCCACAGAAGTCGCCGGTGCCGCCCACGAATCGGTGACTGTCGTCGTCGGTTCCGCCTCTCGCCAGGGCTCTGTCGCCGCGGGGCTCGCGGCGCTTGCGCCGGGCATTGAGATCGTGCTGGTGCACGATGCGGCACGGTCGTTCACCCCATCAGCGCAATTCGACGCGGTAATCGATGCCGTGCGTCAGACCGGAGCGGGCGTCATCCCGGGCCTTCCGGTCGCCGACACGATCAAGCGGGTGGGAGACGGGCGCGCGACAGCCACAGTCGACCGATCCGATCTCGTCGCCGTGCAGACACCGCAGGGTTTCCCTCGTGCGCAGCTCGCTTCCGCCTATGCCGAGGCATCGGCTGTGCACACCGACGATGCGGCACTGTTCGCGGCCGCAGGTCACGAGGTCCGAGTGATCGAGGGCGACTCCCGCGCTTTCAAAATCACTACACCGTGGGACCTCCGCCGCGCTGAGTCTCTCCTCCCCGTGGTCGAGGATGTAGAGCGCGCCGAGACCCGCACCGGCATCGGCATCGATGTGCATGCGTTCGACACCGCCCGCCCGCTCTGGCTGGGCGGCGTGTTCTGGCCGGGCGAGGTCGGCCTTGCCGGCCACAGTGATGGGGATGCCGTGAGTCACGCCATCTGCGATGCACTGCTCTCCGCAGCCGGCCTCGGTGACCTCGGATCGAACTTCGGCACGGCCGAACCCCGGTTTGCGGATGCCAAGGGCGAGGTCTTCATCACGGCGACGGTCGCGCTTGTGACCGCCGCGGGATTCAGGATTGGCAATGTGTCTGTGCAGGTCGTGGCTAACCATCCGAAAATCGGCACTCGCCGCAGCGAAATCGAAACACGACTCAGTGACTGCGTGGGCGCGCCGGTGAGTGTGGCCGCAACGACCACCGACCGGCTCGGATTCACCGGGCGCGGCGAAGGCCTCAACGTCATCGCGACCTGTCTCCTCCAGCGCAACCGAGAAGGGCGCACTCGGTAGGCTGGTACGCGTGACAGTGCGCCTTTACGATTCCCGATCGCAGGGTCTTGTCGAACTCGTGCCGATCGTCGAAGGGCATGTCGGCATCTACGTCTGTGGGCCGACGGTGCAGTCCTCGCCGCACATCGGACACTTGCGGTCTGCCCTCGTCTACGACCAGTGGCGCCGCTGGCTCAGCTATCGGGGCTTCGCCGTCACCCTCGTGCGCAATGTCACGGACATCGACGACAAGATCCTCGCGAGCGCGGCCACCGGCACAGAAGAGTGGTGGGCGCTTGCGTACCGGTACGAACTCGAGTTCAGTCGCGGGTACGAGCACCTCGGCATCCTCGCCCCCACCTACGAGCCGCGCGCGACCGCGAGCATCCCGCAAATGCAGCGCCTGATCGCCGAGCTGATCGCGCGTGGGCATGCGTACGTGGCCGATGACTCGTCGGCAGATGTCTACTTCGACGTGGCGTCCTGGCCGACCTACGGCGAACTCACCAATCAGAAAACCGGCGACCTCGCGGCGTCAGCGGATGTCGCGGGCCGCGGTAAGCGCGACCCCCGCGACTTCGCCCTGTGGAAGGGCCATAAGCCCGACGAACCATCTTCGGCCTCCTATCCCTCGCCGTGGGGCGATGGACGGCCGGGCTGGCACATCGAGTGCTCGGCGATGGCGCAGCAGTATCTCGGCACCCGGTTCGACATCCACGGCGGCGGTCTCGACCTGCGCTTTCCGCACCATGAAAACGAACTGGCCCAGTCATCCGCCGCCGGGCACGGTTTCGCCAACGCCTGGGTGCACAACGGACTCGTGAATGTAAACGGGCAGAAGATGTCGAAGTCGCTCGGCAACTCGATCTTCGCCGCGCAATTCCTCGAACGAGCCCGTCCGCTGGTGGTGCGCTACTACCTGGGATCCGCGCACTACCGCTCGACCATTGACTATCACGACGGCGCACTTGTCGAAGCGGAAGCTGCGCTAGATCGCATCGAGGTCTTTCTCGATCGTGCAGCTCGACGCCTCGATGGAACCCAGTTTGCGGGCAGTCGCCCGCAGAGAATTCCCGATGAATTCGCCGAGGCGATGGATGACGATCTAGCCATCCCCCAGGCCATGGCGGTGCTCCATGAGCAGGTTCGCGCCGGCAACGCGGCCCTCGATGCGGAGGATCTCGGCAGCGCCGCGGCCCTCCAGGGCCAGGTGCTGGCCATGACCGAAGTTCTCGGAATCAACCCAATGGCCGTAGAGTGGCAAACTGCTGCGGGTGATCCAGCGAGTGTAGCGCTCGCAATTCTCGTCGAGAGATTGCTCGAGGACAGGGCTGCGGCTCGCAAGGCGCGCGATTTTAGTTCCGCCGATCGCATTCGCGATGAACTTGCCGCAGCCGGCATCCAGATCGAAGACACGCCCTCGGGGTCGCATTGGAGTCTTGACTAATGAAGAGCAGTGGAGCCAACAAACCGCGCGCTGGAGC
>JAYTTG010000448.1:0-4020 GCA_043745175.1 Microbacteriaceae bacterium | reverse complement strand
CGGCCGAAGTTCATCACGACGATTCGCTCCGAGAGCTCCATGACGAGGCCCATGTCGTGCTCGATCAGCACCACCGCCGTTCCGAGATCCCGGATGCGACGGCAGAGCCCGAGCAGAGTCTGCTTTTCGGAATGATTCAAGCCGGCCGCAGGCTCATCGAGCAGGAGCAACGGTGTCTTGCGGGCGAGTGCCCGCGCGATCTCGACGCCCTTTTGCTGGCCATAAGCCAGATTGCGCACCGGGACACCCCGTGGTCCGCTGTATTCCACGAAATCCAGCCAATGATGCGCTTCGTCCGTGTACAACGCTTCGCTCCGCTTATATCGGGGAGTGCGCAGGATGGCATCGATGAAACTCTGACCGCCATAGAGATGCATTCCCGCGCGAACGTTGTCGAGAACCGTGAGGTCAGGAAAGAGTCGAAGGTTCTGAAAAGTGCGCGAAACGCCCGCGGTCGCTATATTTGCCGGCCGCTTTCCGGTGACATCCGTGCCATTGACCCTGACCGAACCCGAGGTCGGCTTGTAAAAGCCGGTGATGCAATTGAATGCAGAGGTCTTGCCTGCACCGTTCGGCCCGATCACCGCGACGATCTCATTCTCGTGAGCCGAGAAGCTCAGTCCATCGACCGCACGAACCCCTCCAAAAGAGATGTGCAGGTCGATCACCTCGAGCACGGCGGTCATCGGTCGCCAGTTTTTCTGAATGCGGCACGCACAGTTGCATCGTCTTTGCGTTCCGGTTCCCAGCCCCGCGCCGGCCAGAATCCCTGCGGACGGAACACCATCACGACCACGAGCAGAATACCGAAGACGAGATATCGATACGACGAGAAGTCCCTGAGGAGTTCCGGCAGCAGGCTGATGACCACAGCGCCGAGGACCACCCCTCGCATATTGCCCATGCCGCCAAGCACCACTGCCATGAGCACGAGTGCGGACTGGAGAAAGACAAAGCTCTGCGGAGATACCGCCGAGAGATGCGCCGCAAAAAGGATGCCGCCGAAGCCGCCCCAGATCGCGCCGAAGATATACGCCATCAGCTTCACCCGGTAAGTGTGGATGCCCATCGACTCCGCGGCATCCTCGTCTTCACGGACGAAGCGCCAGGCGCGGCCAAGCCGTGAGTCGAGCAGCCGTGCCGACGCGAGTACGAGAGCGGCGACCACGATGATGGTGAAGTAGTAGAACACCGCTGGCTGCTGCAGGTCGAAATCACCGATCTTGAGAATCCCCGGAATGCCGAAGATGCCGGATGGCCCGCCGGTGATCGTGAGGTTATTGGCGGTGATGCGAGTGATTTCACCGAATCCGAGGGTGACGATCGCGAGGTAGTCGCTGCGCAACCGCAGGGTGGGAGCCCCAATAATGAGGCCGGCAAGCACTGTCATCACGATCACCACGGGGATCGTAAAGATGAGAGGCAACTGGAAACTCTTCGCCACGATTCCGGCCGTATAGGCGCCCACCGCCATAAACGCGATAAAGCCGAGGTCGAGTAGCCCGCAATAGCCGACCACGATATTCAAGCCGGAGGCAAGAAGTACGAAAATCGCCGCGGTGGTCATGACGTTGAGCGCGTACGGGGTCGCGGTGACGAACGGAGCGAGGAGAGCTATTGCGAGGGCCGCCCAGCCGAGCTGCTTGCTCGCAAACAGCTTGGATAGCCACGAAAGCGGGCGACCGATGTTTCGTGGCGGCTGCGCACTACCAACCCTGTTCGCCATCTCAGACCCGTTCCGTCACACGCTCGCCGAGAATTCCGGTCGGGCGAAGGGTGAGGAACAGAATAAGCACGGCGAAGGCGAATACATCTCGCCACTGCCCTCCGAACCATTCCGATCCAAATGATTCGACCAGCCCGAGCACCAGCCCCCCGAGCATCGCACCCTTGATGTTTCCGATACCGCCGATCACGGCGGCGGTGAATGCTTTGAGGCCGATGATGAATCCCATCAGGAAGTCGATTTTTCCGTAATACGCTCCCGCCATCACCCCGGCGGCACCGGCGAGTGCAGAACCGATGAAGAATGTGCGGGTGATGACCGAGTTGACGTTGATCCCCATCAGCAGGGACCCCTTCGTGTCGAGTGCGATGGCTCGCATCGCGCGCCCGGTCGAGGTTTTTTGGATGTACGCGTTCAAACCCAGCATGAGGGCCGCGGCAATCAGCATCAGGACGATCTGGGGGAGGGAGATACGGGCCCCGATGACATCGAACGATCCGCCCTCCAGACGGATCGGAAAGGCCCGCGGGTTCGGTCCGGCGATGGCGCTCACCCCATATTCGAGCGAGAACGAGGCACCGACTGCGGTGATCAATACGGCTAATCGCGGGGCCGCACGCAGCGGTCGGTAGGCGAAACGCTCGATCGCAACACCCGCAACGCCCGTGAGCAGCATGCTCAGGAGCATGACGATCAGGAGCGCCCCGATCGACAGTGATGCGGGAATCGCGCCGACCGAGGTGAGGGCGATGAAGGCCACGAAAGCGCCGAGCATGTAGATGTCGCCATGGGCGAAGTTCAACAGCTTGATAATTCCGTAGACCATGCTGTACCCCAGTGCGACCAGGGCATAGAACGAGCCGACGAATAGCCCGTCCCAGATTACTTGAGACATTGAGGATCCCGTTTTTTGGCGAAAATGAAGTGGATGCCGCGGCGAGGCGGCATCCACCAGGCATCAGGACAGTGCGTCCTTGAGCACAAATTTTCCGTCTTTGATCACAAGAATGCCGAATCCACCGCTGGAGAGGGTGTGCTCGGAAGTGAACTTAAGCGGGCCGGAGAACATTGCGAAGCCGTCAATGCCCTCGAGCGCCTTGATGATGGCGTCACCCTTGGTACTCTTGGCATTTTTTATCGCCTCGGCGACGACGCGAACTGCATCGTAGGACTGGGTCGAGTAGGGGCCAGGCTCCGACGAGAATTTGGCCTTATAGCTCGCGATCCACTTTGTCGCGGCTGCTCCCGTGAGTGTGTCCGGAGTTTGCGTCATAGTGGCAAAAACACCGTCCGAACCGGCTCCCGCAATTTTCGCAAGGGAGGGGTCGACGCTCCCGTCCGCGACCATGATGGCTCCGGCGAAGCCCGCGGCCTTGAGTTGATTGATGATCAGGCCGCCCTCCTGGTAGTACCCGGTCCAGTACACGAGCGCCGGTTTAGCCGACATGATGTCGCGGACTACACCCGAGTAGTCGCTTTCACCCGCGGTCACGGAGGTGTTCAACACGACCTTCGCCGCGCCATCGGCTTCGATCTGCTTTTGCGTCTCTGTGGTGATGTCCTTCGAGTAGCTCGTATTGTCGTCCACCAGGGCGACGGTGCTGTATTTCTGCTTCTTGAGGTACTTGAGTGCAGCCGACGACTGCTGTTTTCCCGTTCCGTTGATCAAAAAGACGTTATTGAGTTTTTGATTGACGAGATCCTGCGAGTTGGCTGCCGGAATCACCATCGGGATGGCCGACTTCTGAAATATCGGAAGGGTGGGGAGGGTCGCACCCGAACAGTAGCCACCGACCGAGGCAACAACACCGCTTGAGACGAGCTTGTTAGCGGCCGCGACAGCCTGCTGCGCATCACATGCTTCGTCTTCGACCAACAACTTCAGCTTGCGGCCATTCAAGAGGCCGCCTGACTTATTGATTTCATCGACCGCGAGTTGCGCACCATTCTTCATGTAGGCGCCGGTCGGAGCACTGCTTCCGGAGATGGGGACGACCATGCCGATGTTGATCGGGCCGGTGTCTGTGCTCCCGCTCGAGCCTCCCCCTCCGCCCAACAGCCCACCGCTGCAGCCGGTGGCGGTCAGAAGCACCGCGGTGGCGATGGCGAGGACTATGGTTCTCCGCTTCTCGAATTTCATTGCTACCTCTCCTTTGATGGTGACAATCGCGGTCGTGTTGCCCGGCGAAGGCCAAGGGGAACACGTGCTCAGTACAATATGACACCCGACAGATAGCTAGTCAATCGGTCTGGTTACACAGTTCGATAACGACCAGAGACGACATGGACTGCCG
>JAYTTG010000447.1:0-4030 GCA_043745175.1 Microbacteriaceae bacterium | reverse complement strand
CACCGCTCCCATCGTCGAAACGCGGCCACTTCTCGACGTGCGCGACCTCTCGGTCGTCTACGAATCATCCGGAACCGAGACGGTACGGGCCGTCACCGACGTGTCATTCAGCCTCAGCCCAGGCGAATTCGTCGGTCTCGTCGGCGAGTCCGGATCGGGCAAGTCCACTCTCGGCTTCGCGCTCACCCGCCTCTCCAAGCCACCGGCCCGGCTCAGCGCCGGGAGCATCCTCTTCAACGGACGCGACATCGCGACGGTCGAAGGGGAGGAGCTGCGCAGGCAGCGGCACGGCGGCTTCGCGATGGTGCTGCAGTCCGGCATGAACGCGCTCAACCCGGTGCGAAGCATCCGCAACCACTTCGTCGACATCTACCGGGCCCACGGACACGTAGCCCGCGATCGGTGGGAGACGCGCTCGACCGAACTCGCAGAAAAGGTGGAGCTGCCGAAGCAGGTGCTCGACCGCTACCCCGGCGAGCTCTCGGGCGGTATGCGCCAGCGGGTCTCGATCGCGCTCGCTCTCTCGCTCGAGCCACAGTTGCTCGTGTTCGACGAGCCCACCACCGCGCTCGACGTGCTCGTGCAGCACGCCGTGATGGACACCATCAAACAGCTGCAACACTTCGAGAGCTTTACCGCGGTGCTCATCAGCCATGACCTCGGCGTCGTGCTCGAAGCCACCGAGCGGGTGCTCGTCATGCACGAGGGCCGCATCGTGGAAGACGGCGCGGCCCGCGACATCCTGAACCGACCCCAGGACGACTACACACAGATGTTGCTGAGCCACTACGCCGACCCCCGGGCCGAGGTGGTGCAGCTTCCGGGCTTCGAAAACCGCCGCTCCGCTCCGACGACGGAGACCGGCTCACGGCCGAGCGCGAACCGCGCCGCCACCAAGACTCTCGTGGTCGAGCACCTTTCCAAGGCCTATCCACCGCCGCGCCGCGGCGAGACGGCCGTCACCGCGGTGGACGACGTCTCGTTCACTCTGGAACCGGGTGAAGCGCTGGCGCTGGTGGGGGCATCCGGAAGCGGCAAGTCCACGATCGCGAAGCTCATCACGGCGGTGGAGAAGCCCACCTCTGGCATGGTCACCTTCGGTGAGCTCCGCGTTGACACGCTGCGGCGCGGAGCCTTCCGCGATCTGCACCGTGACGTGCAGATGGTGTTCCAGGATCCCTATGCCGCGCTCAACCCGCTGCACACGGTGGAGTACGCGCTCACCCGCCCGGTGATCAACTTCACCGGTCTCCACGGCCGGGAGGCGCGGGGTCGCGTGCTCGAACTGCTCGAGACCGTTGGTCTCTCACCAGTGGAACAGTTCGCCGCAAAGTTGCCGCACCAGCTCTCCGGCGGGCAACGTCAGCGTGTTGTCATAGCGCGGGCATTAGCGAGCGACCCGCAGGTAATCATTGCGGACGAGCCGGTCTCGATGCTCGACGTCTCGCTGCGTGCCGGCGTGCTCGCCCTGCTCGACGACCTGCGGGTGCAGCGCGGCGTGAGCATGCTGTACATCACGCATGACCTGCTCAGCGCCCGGGTGGTGACCGACAACATCCTCGTGCTCAAGGGCGGACGGGTCGTCGAGCGTGGCGAGACGGCGCAGGTGCTGAGGCATCCCACCAACGAATACACCCTGCGGCTACTCGATGCCGTGCCCAATCCCAGTCGCGACGCGCTGTAAGGAACCCCCATGCTTGAATTCCCCGCTGGCTTTCTCTGGGGCGCCGCAACGGCCGCCCACCAGGTCGAGGGCAACAACATCAACAGCAACTGGTGGGTGCACGAGCACGCCGCCGACAGCACCATTGTGGAGCCGAGCGGGGATGCCGCCGACAGCTATCACCGCTACCGTGATGACATCCGCCTGCTCGCCGAGCTCGGCCTCAACTCCTACCGTTTCAGTGTGGAGTGGGCGCGCATCGAGCCCGAGCGCGGATTCGTCTCGCGGGCATCCATCGATCACTATCGCCGTATGGTCGACACCTGCCTCGAATTCGGCCTCAACCCGGTCGTGACCCTCATGCACTTCACCGTGCCGCGCTGGTTCGAGCGCGACGGATTCTGGCGCGCTCCGGATGCCGCTGACCTCTTCGCTCACTACACCGAGCTCGCTCTTCCCATCGTCGAAAACGGCGTCGACTACGTCTGCACCATCAACGAGCCGAACATCGCGGCGATGCTCGCAGGCGGCGAGAATGTGTCGAACCTGGTGGCCTTCGGCCTGCCGAATCCCGACCTGGAGGTGGCGGATGCCCTGCTCGCCTCTCATCGGCGCAGCCGCGAGGTGCTCTCCTCGATCGGCGGTCTCAAGACCGGCTGGACCGTCGCGACCCAGGCCTTCGCGCCGACGACCCGCCCGGATGGATCGGTCGAGCCCGGCTCCGCAGAGGCGCTCGCCGCCTACGGTTACCCCCGCGACGACTGGTACCTCGAGAACAGCGCCGGCGACGACTTCGTGGGCGTGCAGGCCTACACGCGCACCTTCATCGGGCCGAACGGTCCGGTTCCGGTCGCCCCGGACGTGGAGACCACCCTCACCGGCTGGGAGTTCTTCCCGCCCGCCGCCGAACTCGGCATCCGCGCCGCCTGGGAACTGAGCGGCCGCGTGCCCGTGATGGTCACTGAGAATGGCATCGCGACGGCGGATGACTCGCGTCGTATCGCCTACACGCGCGGCGCCCTCGAGGGAATCCACTCCGCGATTGAAGACGGCGTCGAAGTGCTCGGCTACCAGCACTGGAGTGCGCTCGACAACTATGAGTGGGCGAGCGGGTTCGCGCCGACCTTCGGGCTCATCGGCTGGGATCGCGAGACCTTCGCCCGCACGCCGAAGGCGAGTGCACAGTGGTATGGCGGGGTGGCCCGGGCGAACGGGTTGTAGGCGCCTGGTAGGTTCCCTCGGTCAGAAGTATTCCCCCGCGGCGCGCCCAGTCCTGACGAAGAGGAACAATCGCGACGCGATTACGCCTCGGACGCAGCAATCCGCGACCGTGCCACCCCCGCGCACAGCACCGAGAGCACCAGCGCCAGCGGACCCATCAGCAGGTTCTCCCAGCGATTCGCGGAGACGAAGTTGCCGAGTGCGCTCAGTGCCAGGAGGGGCACGAGCAGCCAGCTGAGCACGCGGACCGGTGTCGAGGCGGTTCCCCAGAAGCCGGCTCGGCGTAGCAGCAGAGCCGCCGCGGCCACAAGTACCACCGCGGAGATCGCGCTGCTCACCCGCAATTGCGGCGGCAGTTGCTCGTACAGTCCGCCCCAGGCGGCCGCTCCCCACGGTAATCCGCTCGCGAGGGCCAGCGGGAAGAGGGCGGTTCCGGCGAGGCCGATCGCGGCTACTCTCGCGGCAGTTCGGGGGGTTGACTCAGTCATTGCTGTTCTTCTCGCCCAGGGCGGCCATCGACCGGCGCAGGTCGGCCAGCCAGTCGATTTCGGCGTGCGTGTGGCGGATGCCGCTGTCCAGGGTTGCGAGGCGCAGCATCCGTTCCAGCTCGGCGGGCCGTGGACCGCTCGCGGAGCGGATGGCGCTGAGCACGGCGAGCTGCTGTTCTGACGCTGCGGCGCGCGCATCGATGAGTTCGGTGATGCACCTTGCGATCGGGGCGGTCGGACTGGGGAATTATTTCGATGGTGACCAGGTCATCCTGCGCCAGCTGCGCGAGAACGCGGTAGATCTGGGCCTGGTCAACGCTCCAGAACTGGCGGACACTCCCGTCGAAGTGCGCCTTGAGGTCGTAGCCGGTGCTCGGGGTTGTCGAGAGGAAGCCGAGGATCGCGTGGCGGAGAGTCATAGAGGCACCCCATAGGGCAGCTCTTATATATGCAACAGCTATACGGGTTGGGCCTCGGTACGGCCGCTGAGCGACTTACTCGACCGGCGGTGATACCGGGGGCGCGGGGGTCGGATCGGTCCACGCAAGGTTGCGCGCCATCCGCTCAAGAGTCTCAAGGGTCTGGGCGTACTGCTGCTCGGAGATACCGTCAGCGGTGATCACCCTGGTCTTGTCGACGGTGGCGGCGAGGGCCGCGA
>JAYTTG010000446.1:0-4034 GCA_043745175.1 Microbacteriaceae bacterium | reverse complement strand
CGACCGTTGTGCTTCTAAAGATCTCCGGCCCGGTTGTCAGGTCGAGGGTCACGTCATAGTGTTCGACCGATACGAGCGACTTGCGCTCTTGGGCTTCGACGTGCGTGAGGTTTTCTCCAGGCAACTGCGGCTCCTTCGCTCAGTGGATCGTGTCCGACCAGAGAGTCTAGTTGGGCGCGTCAGGGTGTCAGCTGGAGTTCCCGAATCTGCACGCCGGCCGTGCTATCGGCGGCGCAGTCCGCGATAGCGAGGGCGAGCAGCTCGCGAAGCCGGTGATCCGAGTCCTGCACACAGGCATCCGCGATGCCCACGACTGCCGTGCGAATGATCGCCTCGCTCATGAAGGGGATCGAACCAGTGGAGAGCGCGCCCATCGACTGCAGGAAGTCGCCAGCCCAACAACTCGCGCCTGGGGTGTCCTCGAGCGCGCTATGGATCATCGCCCGACTGGTGCTCGACCCGCTCTCACCCCAGCCAGCGAGCAACTCGTCGCAGCGAAGCAGGCCTGCAGCGAGAGCGCGCTGGCGTCCCTCGCTCGCGATCGGCAGGGCGGCGCTCGCAGCACGCACCGCCAGGCGGATGGCCGTGATCGTGCCATTGCCGGTCAGGCCGATGACGGACGGGATCATCGTGACCAGTTGGCCCCGCGCGGAATCCGAGGTGCAGTCGTTGACCATCCGGGCCAGGGAGGCGAGCGACGGATCTGTGCAGGAGGGATGGTCGGTCCACTTCTCCCCAGCCAGATACGACGCGTACTCCATGAAGCAGGCGCCGCGCCGCGGGTTGCGGTGCTTGCCCCGAGACAGGATCGGAAGCAGGGTTGATGTTGTGCGCATGAGGGCCTCCGACGACCGGCGCGCTCCGTGTCGGCGCGCTCTGTCGGTTAAGTGTGCGCCTTCCCGGCCGGTGAATCCAGACCCAGATTGGAATACCCCCACTCAGTACTCGGTTGCCCGAAACATGACTGAAATCCGCGTGACCGCGATCGCCGTCGACTTCTGGTTCGACCCCTCCTGTCCGTGGGCTTGGATGACCAGCCGCTGGCTCGACCAAGTGGCCCCGCTGCGCGATCTCGAGGTGAACTGGCACGTGATGAGCCTCGCCGTGCTCAACGAAAATGCGGCGGATCTCCCGGACGGGTACCGCGACTTTCTTCCGCGAGCGCTCCGCTACACGCGCCTAGTCGCGGCAGTCGCTGAGATGCACGGCCAGACCGCGGTGAAACCGCTCTACGACGCGCTCGGTACTCGCATTCATCCCGGCGAGCGCGAGGACGTCGATGCGATCATCGCCGAGTCCCTCGCCGAGGTCGGACTTCCCGCTTCGCTCGCGGCGTTCGCAGACTCTGACAAATACGATCCGCAGATGCGCGCATCTCATTTCGACGGAATCGAGCGAGTCGGGCAGGATGTCGGCACCCCGGTGATCGCGATTGGGGTCTATGCCTTCTTCGGCCCGGTCATTTCGCCCGCACCGAAAGGCGAACAGGCGGCCGCTCTCTGGGACGGCGTCGTCGCGCTTGCGAGTTACGACGGCTTCTTCGAGCTCAAGCGATCGCGCACGCGGAGCCCCATCTTTGACTAGCAGCTCGACCCTCCGTGCCAATGTCTCCGTGCCCGTCGGTGACACGCGTACCCGAAGGTGCGGGCGCGCGTGTCACCCGCGAGCGCGTAAGGAGATGGCAACCGTAGTGTTGCCCTATGGCCAGCACGGTTTTCGAACGCTCCGCACCCGACGCCCGCATTATCACCGAGGCACTGGCGGATGCCCGGCTCGCGCCATTCTGGCTCGACGACATCGGCCCTGACCCACGCCACCCACGGCACTCGGGCACCGCGCACTACGACCTCGCCGTGGTGGGTGCCGGCTACACCGGACTCTGGACGGCGCTGCAGGCGATCGAGCGTGATCCCGGCACGCGAGTGATTGTGCTCGAGGCGAAGACGATCGGCTGGGCGGCGTCCGGGCGAAACGGCGGGTTCTGCGAGGCGTCCCTCACCCATGGCGAGGCCAACGGGCTCGCCCGCTTTCCCCGGGAGCTCGAACAGCTCGATCGACTCGGTGCAGAAAACCTCGACGAGATAGAGGCGACCGTCGCCCGTCTCGGGCTCGACTGCGACTTCGAGCGCACCGGATCACTCGCGGTCGCCACAGAGCGCTACCAACTGCCGGAGCTCGGCGCCGCCCACGATGGCGATGGTGAGCTGTATTACGACGCCGAGGGCATCCGCTCGCTGGTTGATTCGCCCACCTACCAGGGTGGCTTGTGGAGTATGCACGCGACGGCCCTCATCCACCCGGCGAAGCTCGCCGCAGAACTCGCGCGGGCGTGTATCGATGCCGGCGTCGACATCCGCGAGAACTCACCGGTGACGGGCATTGACAGCGAGCTGCCATCGGGCGCAGTGACTCTCACTACCGACGGCGGCTTCGTCAGCGCCGAGAAGGTCGCGCTCGCCACCAACGTGTTCCCTTCCTTGCTCAAGCGTTATCGCCTCCACACCGTGCCTGTTTATGACTATGTGCTCATGACCGAGCCATTGACGGATGCCCAACTCACCTCCATCGGCTGGGAAGGTCGGCAGGGTGTCGCCGACCTGGCCAACCAGTTTCACTACTATCGCCTCAGCGCCGACAATCGCATCCTGTGGGGTGGCTACGACGCGGTCTATCATTACGGCGGACGCATCCGTCCGTCGTACGATGACCGGCCGCAGTCTTTTCAGAGGCTTGCGAGCCACTTTTTCACGACGTTCCCGCAACTCGAAGGCGTGAAGTTCAGTCATCGCTGGGCCGGTGTCATCGACACCAGCACCCGGTTCTGCGCGTTCTTCGGACTCGCTCGCCGGGGCAGGGTCGCGTACGCCGCCGGCTTCACCGGTCTCGGTGTTGGCGCGAGCAGGTTCGCCGCTAACGTAATGCTCGACCATCTCTCGGGCGAGCCCACTGAGCGCACTCAGCTAGAGATGGTTCGCTCGACGCCGCTGCCCTTCCCGCCCGAGCCGGCGACCTTCGCCGGGGTACAGGCCACCAAGTGGGCGCTCGACCGGGCCGACCATAACGACGGGCGTCGCAACCTGCTCCTGAAGGCGCTGGATGCCGCGGGACTCGGCTTCGATTCCTGAGCCGCTGACAGTCGCCGCGGGTTGTCGGTGCTGCGCAGTATCGTGTGGACATGAACCAACAGGACCTCTTTCTCATGTCTGATGCCGCCCTGCGAGAAGTCATCGACATGGTCGACATCGACCAGCTCTCGCTTGCCGCTCCGGCGGATTGGTCGCGCAAGCCCGACCCGACCCTTCGCGACATCCTCGCCTATCACGCGTTCGATGAAGCATGGGTGCCGGACGTGCTCGCCGGCCGCACCGCGGAGGAGGTCGGTACCCGTCACGATGGCGACCTTCTCAGCGACGACCCGATCGTCAACTACGATGACATCAACGATGCGGCCACCGAGGCCGTCACCGGCGATCTCGACCTCGACCGCGTCGTGCACCTGAGCTACGGCGAGTTCTCGATCGGCGACTACCTCGTGCACACCAGCACGTACCGCGCATTTCAGGCATGGTCGATCGCGAAGTTTATCGGCCTCGACTACTCGCTTCCGGATCCGCTCGTTGACGGACTGTGGGAGGTTCTCGGCCCGCAGATCGACAGCTTTCGGGCGATGGGGGTCTTTCCACCAGAGATCACGGTTCCCGAGGATGCGGATGCCGAAACGCGACTACTCGCGCGGGTCGGATACTGGGTTCCATGACGCCCCACGCCCCTGCCGGGGATGCTGGGCCCGACGCCAATGCGGCCGTTGCCGCGCTCAACGTGACCATCGTGCACGAGCCGGTCGAAGGTGACCAGGTGGTCGATGGAGCTCCCACTTCGGGATTTACCACGGTCACGACTCTCGGTGAGTTCGAGGTCGGGGTGTGGGAGATGACCGTCGGGGCGATGCGGGATGTCGAGAGTGACGAGGTCTTCGTCGTGATCGCCGGACGCGCCACGGTCACCTTCGACGCCGATGACCGGGTGATGAATCT
>JAYTTG010000445.1:0-4042 GCA_043745175.1 Microbacteriaceae bacterium | reverse complement strand
CTCTGGACCCTGCCCGGCGTGATCATCACCCCGCACCTCGGCGGCCAGGTCGCGAGCATGGCCTCTCGCATCGATCCACTCGTGCGCCTCCAGATCTCGCGGCTGCAGAGCGGCCTCTCCCCCCTGAATATCGTCGTCGACACAAGGACATCATCGTGAAACTGCAACGCCACTTCCCCAGGGTGCGCGATCTCGCGCCGCTCATGCACTTCGCGACTCCTGAATTCAACGCGAAGAAGCGTCGACTCGAAAAGGCGCTGACCATCCACGACCTGCGCACGATCGCGCAGAAGCGCACCCCGAAGGCTGCCTTCGACTACACCGAGGGAGCCGCCGAGGCAGAGATCTCGCTTGCCCGTGCCCGCCAGGCGTTCGAGGACATCCAGTTCAACCCGACGATCCTGCGGGATGTCTCGGTGGTCGACACCTCCCGGGCGGTGCTCGGCGGCCCGACCGCGCTGCCGTTCGGCATCGCGCCGACCGGCTTCACTCGCATGATGCAGTCGGAGGGTGAGATCGCCGGGGCCGGCGCGGCCGGGACGGCTGGCATCCCGTTTTCCCTGTCCACCATGGGCACGACCGCCATCGAGGACGTGAAAGCCGCGAACCCCGATGGGCGCAACTGGTTCCAGTTGTACATGTGGAAAGACCGCGACCGCTCAATGGCGCTCGTCGACCGGGCCGCGAAGGCCGGATTCGACACCCTGCTGGTAACCGTGGATGTGCCCGTAGCCGGTGCCAGGCTGCGCGACAAACGCAACGGGTTCTCCATCCCTCCACAGCTCACTCTCGGCACCGTCATCAACGCACTTCCGCGACCGGAATGGTGGATCAACTTCCTCACCACCGAGCCACTGGCCTTCGCCTCCCTCGACCGTTGGTCAGGCACCGTCGGTGAGCTTCTCGACACGATGTTCGACCCGACGGTCACCTTCGACGACCTCGCCTGGATCACGGATCAGTGGCCGGGCAAGGTCGTGGTCAAGGGAGTGCAGAGCCTCGACGACGCTCGGCGGTTGGCGACGATGGGGATCGACGGAATCATCCTCTCCAATCACGGTGGTCGCCAACTCGACCGCGCACCCATCCCGTTCCACCTGCTCCCGGATGTCGCCCGCGAGGTCGGCACAGACCTCGAGGTGCACCTCGACACGGGCATCATGTCCGGCGCCGACATCGTCGCCGCGATCGCCCTCGGCGCAGACTTCACCCTCGTGGGACGCGCATACCTCTACGGACTCATGGCCGGCGGGCGCGAGGGAGTTGACCGCATGATCGCAATCCTCAGCGAGCAGATCACCCGCACGATGCGCCTGCTCGGAGTCACCTCCCTCGCCGAACTGACACCCGCCCACGTCACCCAACTCGAACGCCTCGCACCCCGTGCACTGAGCACCCCCGCCGCGACCGCACCGCGGCCGCCTGCCCGCCGCACCCCGGCCAAGACCGGCACGCAAAAAGGCCCGATCGCCGGCTGAATCCGCGGGGGCACCACGCAAAATACTCCAAAAACGGCGCACTGAGCTTCGAGGTGTGGCTAGAAGATGCGAGGTGAGGGCTGAGAGGTGCAAGGCCCGCGTCAGCAGGAACCGGAAGAACCCGATTCGGCAGCGGATGGCGAAGACACCAAACCGCATCGGAGGACGGAATACCCTCCGGCCCTCACCATTTTCGAATCTAACGAGCAGCGGAATGTATTTCGGCCGCCTCGCCGCCGCGGAGCTTCTTGGCCGGCGTTAGCCCGCCAAATCGTTCCGCCGGCCAGTTCAGCCACAGCGCACTGCCAAGTGCTTGTCGATGATCCGGGGGCGATCATCGAAAGCACCCCGTCAAGGTGGGACAGGAGTTCCGCCTTCGGCCCGAATTGCCGCGTCGGATACATACGAGATCCTGACCAACGAAAAACAGGAGACTGCGGCAGGATTCTGCAGCCGCGCCAACGCACACTACGAGTCGCTCGGCGTCACGGTGAAACGAGTCCTCAGTGGCAACGGGCCCGGCTACCGATCAAAGCTATCCAACGACGCGCTCAGCGACGCCGCCCACAAATACACCCGCCCCTGTCGGCCGCAAACCAACGGAAAGATCGAACGGTTCCACCGCACCCTCGCCTGGGAATGGGCCTCCGCCCACCACTACAACTCAGACGCAGCCAGACCCGCCACCCAGGACTCCTGGATCCACAGCGACAAACACCACAGACTCCATACCGGCATCCGCGGCAAATCACCCATCGACCGCGTGCACATCGTCACGGGGAAGAACACCTAGCGGCGCCGGCCAAACAATCCGAGAAACGATGGGAACTTCCCGCGCAGAGTCTGCCGAATCAGGCGCATCTCCGGCGAACACAGGCCGAGTTGCTGCTTCACGCGCTGCTTGACCCGAGCCGTTTTCGTCCGCGCCTCGACCTGAGAGATGCCGAGGTCGCGCTTCACGCGGCGCTGCTTCGCCGCGGTGACGCCGAGCAACCGGTTCAACGATGGCTTGCGCTAGCGGAACAGCTTCATAGCGGTGGTTCCTTGCTGTCGACGGCTGAGAGCACCGAATGGCGCGAAGTTGGTGGCGCCGTCGATCGGCGCAGCATGAGTTGCGGCGGTGGCGAGTTGACCACCGTGTGGGTCACGCCGGACGCACTGGGCATTAACGCCTCTATCGCCGCTGCGCCGAGTTCGCTCAGCGGCATGCGCACCGTCGTGATGGGCGGCCAGGTCGCATCCGCGTACCAGACGTCGTGCATGGCCACGATCGAGATGTCCCCTGGCACCCGCAGGTCACGCGCATGGATCTCGGCGAGAACCCCGAGTGCCGCATTGAGGTTTGCGACTACGAGGGCAGTCGGCAGCGACACGCTCTCGAGGATCTGGATGGCGGCGGTGCGGCCGTCTGTTCCCGTGTAGCCGAGCCGGGTCATCCACCCCTCCGGCGTCCGCAGGCCCGCGTCGGTCATTGCCGACCGGAAGGCCGCCTCGCGGCGCACGCCGGTCGCGCTACCGAGGAGGCCCCCGACGAAGCCGATGTCAGTGTGGCCGAGTTGACGGAGGTGGTCGACGGCCAGACCGATCCCGGCCGCGTCATCGAGCACAATGGTACTGAGCGGCCCGTCATCCACCGAGTTGATCACGACGATCGGAGTCTCCTGCACAACGAGGGCCTCCAGATCGGCGGCCGGGGTCCCATCGGGCAATTGCAGGATTACCCCATCGATGCGGCCTTCCCCGACCAGTCGGCGCAGCCATTCCCTGTCGTCCTGCAGGCGTTCGGCCCGACCGAGCACGATGGCAAGGCCCCGGACTCCCGCCTCGTCCTCCGCCCCTCTCGCGAGCTCCGCAAAGACGGCGCTGGTGACATCTGGCACCACGAGCGCGATGGTGCTCGTTCGCGAGGTGCGCAGGGAACGAGCGGCATGGTTCGGCACGTAGTCCAGCTCCTGCGCCGCGGCTATCACCCTCTGTCGCGTGCCTACGGAGACCCGCAACGTGGTGTCGCCCGAGAGTACCCGCGACACCGCCGCCGGGGAGACCCCAGCGAGCGCGGCGACATCGCTGAGCTTGACCACAATCACGCCTTTCTACTACGAATGCCAACCAATCACGAAAACATACCCGTCAACGGGCGAAATGCACGACCTCGTTGGCACCAATCGATCGATAGAGGGCATCGACGAGCTCGACGGTCTTGACGTTGTCGCTCACGGAGCTGCGCGGTGTTGTGCCGGTGGCGATCGCCTCGAGCACGGACCCCATTGACCCGATGAAGGCGTGCGGAAACCAGCGTTGGGTCACCGGATAGGGCACCCACCCGTCTGTCATTACAACGGTGCTGGTTACCTCGAGGGTGTCAGGACGTCCGTTCGGGTAGTCGTACAGGAGACCGAGGGTGCCGCGGATCGCGCCGGCAGTTCCCTCGATGCGGAACTCTGCGGTGTTGTCGCCGCCGATGTTCATGTGGTTGGCGGACACAAGAGCGGAGCTGCCGTCGGGGAACGTGTAGCTGCTCGTCGTGCGGGTCTCACCGACCGGATACTGGCCGGGGGTGCGGC
>JAYTTG010000444.1:0-4047 GCA_043745175.1 Microbacteriaceae bacterium | reverse complement strand
TCGTCGCCGCCCGACCGGCGCTCGGTAAGTCGACGCTCGCGCTGGACTTCGCGCGCGCCGCATCCATCAAGCACGACATGCCGTCGATCTTCTTCTCGCTGGAAATGGGTCGCTCGGAAATCGCGATGCGGCTGCTCTCTGCCGAGGCTGCCGTGCCGCTGCAGAGCATGCGCAAGGGCACGCTGCACACCGAGGACTGGACGAAGATCGCGTCGACTCGCGGACAGATCAACGACGCACCGCTCTATATCGATGACAGCCCCAATATGACCCTGGTAGAGATCCGCGCCAAGTGCCGTCGTCTTAAGCAAAAAGTCGGCCTCAAGATGGTGATCATCGACTACCTGCAGCTCATGACCTCCGGCAAGAAGGTCGAATCCCGGCAGCAGGAGGTGAGCGAATTCTCCCGCGCGCTCAAGCTGCTCGCGAAAGAGCTACAGGTTCCAGTGATCGCCCTGTCCCAGCTCAACCGTGGTCCGGAGCAGCGCTCGGACAAGATGCCAGCGCTCTCCGACCTCCGTGAATCCGGATCGCTCGAGCAGGATGCGGATATGGTGATCCTTCTGCACCGCGACAGTGCCTACGAGAAGGAGAGCACTCGCCCCGGCGAGGCCGACCTCATCGTGGCCAAGCATCGCAACGGGCCGACTAAAACCATCACGGTGGCTTTTCAGGGACACTTCTCGCGGTTCCAAGACATGGCTCCGGCCTGAGCGCGCTGGTTTTTTCTGGCGAGGCCAGCCTCCCTGTGCCGGGGAGGCTCACGGGTAGGGCAGCGTAAACTGGCAGTCGTTGCTCATCGGGGCGACAGGGCAGGCGGGAAAGGGATGGCCGTGTCACTTCCCACCCGCGCTACAGACTCGGCCATTGATGCCGTGCAGCGGGCAGCCTACTGGCCGATGCCGGTCGCTCGGGCCGTGCCCGCCGCGGGACTCGCCCTCGTTATCACCTTCTCTGCTAATCACTCCGCTCGCTTCGGACTCATCACCTTCGGCGTATTCGGCATTATCGCCGCCCTCGTCCTCGGTGCGGTGGCGTGGCTCCGATTGGCCGGTTCGCGCGTGCGTCCCTACTTTCTTACCCAGGCCGCGGTCACCCTCGTCGCGGGACTTGGCGCACTTCTGGTGAGCAGTGGCCACTCGAGCAGCAGCGAAGTGAGGTTCCTGTTCCTCATCCTTACGATCTTTGCGGCCGTCACCGGGTTCCTCGAGCTGTACAGCGGAGTGCGCAGCAGGCGTCGGTTTGTGGCATCCGGCGACTGGATCGCAGTGGGCGCCCTCACGGTGGTCGCCGCTCTCGCGTTCGTGCTGATCCCGCCGGACTATCGCCAAAATTTCAGCGGCCCCGATCATGTTAAGCGCGTCTTAGACGCCTCCGTCGTCGCGGTGGGAGTCCTCGGCGCGTGGGCGGCGATCACCACCGTCTTTCTTGTGATCGCGGGGCTGTCGGCCAAGTGGGGAACCCAGGCGAGCGCGGCATCCCCCCCACCAGAAGCAGGAACGACTTCCCACCCGGCAGAGAGCGAGAACCGAGCGTGACCGCTCCAAACAGCAACCGTCCGAGCCGTCGGGATCGCCTCCGGCCCTTTGAGTACGTCGTCATTTCGGCGGTGATTGCGATGTTCATCGGATTCGTCGTTGTGCTCAGCACACGCCAGGTGACCCTCGGGTTGGTCTTTGCGGGCATCACGTTCATCGTCTCGCTGGTCGTGCTCGCGATGCTCGCGCTGGCCGTGAAACCGGATGCCGCCGAGAGAATCGACCTGACTGAGCAGGATCATCAATCGGACAGCGGACACTGATTATGCCGCCCAAAAATTTCGCCGCCAAAAACTCTGTCGGCGAACACCCGGCCTACCGCGTCGCCGCGTAGTCCACAAGATCGCTGGCGAGGCCGGCATACCCGGCCGGTGTGAGCGCCACAAGCCGGGCTTTCGCGTCGTCCCCGATATCCAGAGTCCGCACGAAGGCGACCAGCTCTGCCTGGCCGACCCGCCTGCCGCGAGTCAGTTCTTTGAGCATGGCGTAGGGGTCGGCGATCGCGCTGCGGCCGGCGGTCACCTCAGCGCGGATCACAGTCTGGATCGCCTCGCCGAGGATCTCCCAGTTTGCGTCGAGGTCTTCAGCGAGCCGAGTGATGTTCACCGCGATCTCCCCGAGCCCGCGATGGATGTTATCGAGGGCGAGCACGGAGTGGCCGAGGGCGACACCGACATTGCGCTGCGTGGTGGAGTCGGTGAGGTCGCGCTGAAGGCGGGAGGTGACGAGAGTCGCGGCGAGTGAATCAAGAAGGGCGCTGGAAAGTTCCAGGTTCGCCTCCGCGTTCTCGAAGCGGATCGGGTTGATCTTGTGCGGCATCGTGGATGACCCGGTGGTGCCGGCCTGCGGGATCTGGGTGAAGTAGCCCATCGAAATGTAGGTCCAGATGTCGGTACACAGGTTGTGCAACACCCGGTTGGCGTGACTGACGCGCTGGTATAACTCCGCCTGCCAGTCATGCGGCTCGATCTGGGTGGTGAGCGGATTCCAGTCCAGGCCGAGGGAGGTGACGAACTCGCGCGAGATGGCTGGCCAGTCTCGGGTCGGATCGGCGGCGACGTGGGCGGCAAAGGTGCCCGTGGCACCGCTGAACTTTCCGAGGTATTCCACTGCCTCAACCTGGGCGAGGATACGACGCAGCCGACCGACGAAGACCGCGAACTCCTTACCGACAGTGGTGGGCGTCGCGGGCTGGCCATGGGTGTGCGCGAGCATCGCATCCGCCCGGTGATCCACCGCTCGGGAGTAAAGCGCTTCGATAACGGTGAAGATTTTCGGCACCCACACCTCATGAATGGCCGCGCGGATCGTGAGGGCGTACGAGAGGTTGTTGATGTCTTCGCTCGTGCAGGCGAAGTGGGTGAGTTCCGCGACATCGGTCAGCCCGAGGTCGACAAGGCGTGCGCGCACGTAATACTCGACCGCTTTCACGTCATGTCGGGTTGTTGCCTCAAGAGCGGCGAGTTCATCGATGTCGGCCTGCCCGAAGTCGGCGACGAGAGCGCGGAGGGTCCGCGCCTGTTCTGCCTCAAGGCGATGCGATCCGAACATCTCGTGGTCGGTGAGGTAGAGCAACCACTCGACCTCGACATGGATTCGCGCGCGGTTGAGGCCAGCCTCGGAAAGGTGCTCGCCGAGACCGGTGACGGCGGCACGGTAGCGGCCATCGAGCGGGCTGAGAGGTTGGTCTGGCAGGGGATTCATGAGGGTACCCGTCGGATTCCTGGTTCGATTTGGCGGAACAACGCCGCGCTGGCCTTTTCGATCATGCCGAGAACGCTGTCGAACATGGCGGTGTCGGAGTAATAGGGGTCAGGCACGTCCACCTGGGCGGACTGCTCGCTGTCGAAGCTCAGCAGCATCTGCACCTTGCCGCGATCCTGCTCGGTATTGGCCCAGGCACGAAGGATGCGCTCTTGGCTGCGGTCGAAGACCACGACGAGGTCGAGATTGTCGAACAATTGCGGGTCGAACTGTTTTGCCCGGTGCCGCGACCCGTCGTAGCCGCGGGCGCTGAGAGCCGAGGTCGTGCGCGCATCCGAGGACTCGCCCACGTGCCAGTCGCCGGTGCCGGCGGAGATCACTGTGATCGCACCCTCGTAGCCGGCCTTCTTCACCAGCTCGCGGAAGACGGTCTCGGCCATGGGCGAGCGGCAGATGTTGCCGGTGCAGACGAAACAGATGCGAAAGAGCGCCGACTCGTCGAGGGTGCGGTCGAAACTCATGGGGCCATTCTCCCGCACATCACGCGTCGCGCACATCTCACAGACGGCTTAGCGCGGGTACTCCTCCCCAGGCCCGAGGGGCGGCGAGTTCTGCGCAGCCTCCGCATTCCCGGCGATGGGCGGGATTCGGCACCGGAGTATTGGCGCAGGAGAGGGACGCAGATGGACAGCGGCGCGGTAAGCGGTAGCAGGGTAGACCTCGCGCTGCGGCAACAGCTCCTGGCTCTCGATCGGGTCGCGGGTCGGCTCACCCACGCCAGGGCGGTGCTGCCAGCCGCGGACGG
>JAYTTG010000443.1:0-15381 GCA_043745175.1 Microbacteriaceae bacterium | reverse complement strand
CGGCGACGAGCCCTTCGTGCGGGCCGAGCTCCAGAATCTGCTCTGGGACAATGCCGGGATGTTCCGCTCGGCTGCAGCGCTGGAATTCGCCCGCTCGCGTCTCGGGGGCTGGAGCGCGCCATCCGGGATCTCGTTCGCCACGCTCGAAGACCGCAACCTTCTCGAACTCGCCGGTCTCCTGGTGGGGGCAGCGCTGGCCCGCCGGGAGTCGCGGGGCGCCCACTATCGTGACGATTATCCCGACGCGGATTCGCGCTTCGCCCGGCACTCGACCGTGCAGGTCACCCCCGTCGGACTCGGACTCCATGCAGCGAAGGACACCAGCCATGCTCTCCTCTAACCAGATCGAACCGGTCGTGCGGATGGCGCTCGCCGAGGATGCCCCGTGGGGGGATATCACCTCGGAGTCACTTATCCCGGAGAACGCCCTGGCCACGGCCCGCCTCATCGCGCGTGAACCGGGAGTGTTCAGCGGGGGCGAGGTCTTCTCTGCCGCCATGCGACTCACGGATCACCGAATTCGGGTGAGCGGTGTGGTCGACGACGGCACATCCTTCGAGTCCGGTGCGGTGCTGGCCGAGGTGACCGGTCCGGCGCGCGCTGTGCTGCAGGCCGAACGGGTGGGCCTCAATTTTGTCCAGCGGATGTCCGGCATCGCCACGCTCACCGCCCGCTACGTCACCGAGACGGCCGGCGCGGCCGCACGCATCGTCGACACCCGCAAGACAACGCCGGGTCTCCGGGCCTTCGAACGCCACGCCGTGCGCTCTGGTGGAGGATTCAACCACCGGTTCTCGCTGTCGGACGCGGTAATGGCGAAAGACAATCACCTGGCGGTGCTCACCGCCGGGGGGCTGGATCTCACGGAGGCCCTGCGTGACGTGCGCGCGCGACTCGGACACACCGTCCACCTCGAGGTGGAAGTGGATCGCCTCGACCAGATCGAGTCGGTGCTCGCCGCGGGCGTCGACACGATCATGCTCGACAATTTCAGCGTCGAGCAGCTGCGTGAGGGGGTCGCCCTGATCGCCGGTCGGGCGCTCATCGAGGCCAGCGGCTCCGTGAACCTTGACACCGTCGGAATGGTCGCCCGCACCGGGGTCGACATCATCTCGGTCGGAGCCCTCACCCACAGTGTGCGCTCCCTCGATCTCGGTCTCGATATCGCGGTCGGTCCGAGGGTCGGGCAGCCGTGATCTACCTCGACTCTGCCGCGACGACGGCGGTTCGCCGCGAGGTGCTCGAGGCGATGTGGCCGCACCTCACCGCGGAGTTCGGTAACCCCTCGAGTCATAACGAGCCAGGGGCATCCGCCGCTGTAATGCTCGCGCAGGCCCGAGCCAGGGTCGCGGCGGTCTTCGGCTGCCGCGCCTCAGAGGTCGTGTTCACCTCTGGCGGCACGGAGGGGGCGAATCTCGCGGTCACCGGAATCGCGCTCGCCACTCCGCGTGGTCGCCACATCGTCACGACCGCCATCGAGCATCCCGCCGTGCTCGAGAGTTGCGACTATCTCGAGCGGTTCCATGAATTCGAGATCACCCACCTCGCGGTGGACAGCGACGGGCTGGTCAGCCTTCGCGAGCTCACCGACGCACTCCGGCCCGACACCACGCTCGTGAGCGTGATGTACGCCAATAACGAGATCGGCACCGTGCAACCCATCGCCGCTGTCGCGCGAGCCGCCCACGCCGTCGGAGCGGCGATGCATACCGATGCGGTCCAGGCCCCCGGATCGCTCCCTCTCGACGTGCGCGACCTCGGCGTCGATGCGCTCAGCATCTCCGGTCACAAGTTCGGAGCGCCGAAGGGTGTCGGGGCGGTCTTCCTCGCGTCGCGGATTCCGATCGAACCGCTCATCCACGGCGGCGGACAGGAACGTGGCCGGCGTTCAGGCACCGAGAATGTGGCGGGGGCCGTCGGCCTCTCGGTCGCCCTCGAGCTGGCGGAACAGGCGCGCGCGGCGAACTCCGTCGGGCTCGACACCGCACGCGATGTCTTTATCCGTGACGTGCTCTCCGCGGTTCCGAGCGCGCGGCTCACCGGCTCGGCCTACTCGCGGCTGCCCGGAAATGCCTCGTTCACCTTCGCGGGAACCAGCGGGGAGTCGATCGTGGTCGAGCTTGAGCGGCAGGGCATCGTCTGTTCGAGTGGGTCCGCCTGCGCAGCCGGTAGCGACGAACCCTCGGCAGTGCTGCTCGCGATCGGAATCACCCCGGAGGTTGCCCAGACCGCCGTTCGTTTCAGCTTCAACGAGGACGTCGGACCGGCGGAATTGGCCATTGTCGCGAGGGAGCTGCCGCGCGTGGTGGCCGCGATCGGGATGGGCGGCACAAACTAGGATGGAGGACTGCCCTGCGACCGCGCATCCAGCGCGGCTGAGATTTGGAGTTCTTCGTGGCCAACGCCTCCCCGCTTGATCCTGTAATCAATCTCGCCAAGCGTCGGGGGTTCGTCTTCCAGTCGGGCGAGATCTACGGGGGATCGCGTTCCGCCTGGGACTACGGGCCCCTCGGCACTGCCCTCAAAGAGAACATCAAGCGCCAGTGGTGGCAGTTCATGGTGCAGGGTCGCGACGATATCGTGGGGCTCGACTCCGCCGTTATCCTTCCCCGGCGCGTGTGGGAAGTCTCCGGCCACGTCGACGTGTTCAGCGACCCGCTGGTCGAATCTCTGCACACGCATAAGCGCTACCGTGCCGATCACCTGCTCGAGGCCTACGAGGAGAAGCACGGTCACCCGCCGGTCAACGGCCTCGCCGACATCAGGGACCCCGATACCGGGCAGCCGGGCTCGTGGACCGAGCCGCAGAACTTCTCGGGCCTGCTCAAGACCTTCCTCGGCCCGGTCGACAACGAGGAGGGGATGCACTATCTTCGCCCCGAGACCGCCCAGGGCATCTTCACCAACTTCGCCAACGTGCTAGCCACCTCACGCCTGAAGCCACCCTTCGGCATCGCGCAGGTCGGCAAGAGTTTCCGCAACGAGATCACGCCCGGAAACTTCATTTTCCGTACCCGTGAGTTCGAGCAGATGGAGATGGAGTTCTTTGTCGAGCCGGGCACGGACGATGAATGGTTCGAGTACTGGATCGACGCCTGTGAGGAGTGGTTCACCGACCTCGGCATCACCTCGGGCAACATCCGTCGGTTCGAGCATCCGAAGGAGAAGCTCTCGCACTATTCGAAGCGCACCGTCGACCTCGAATACCGTTTTCGGTTCGCCGGCAGCGAGTGGGGCGAGCTCATGGGCGTTGCCAACCGCACCGACTTCGATCTCAAGACACACTCCGAGGGTTCGGGGGTCGACCTGTCGTACTTCGACCAGACCAAGAACGAGCGTTGGGTCCCCTTCGTGATCGAGCCGGCATTCGGCCTCACCCGCGCGCTCATGGCCTTCCTCGCCGACGCGTATCACGAGGACGAGGCGCCCAACACGAAGGGCGGAGTCGACAAGCGCACCGTTCTACGCCTCGATCGACGGCTCTCCCCGGTGAAGGTCGCTGTGCTCCCGCTGTCGCGCAACGAGCAGCTATCGCCCGTCGCCCGCGCGCTCGCGGCGGACCTGCGCAAGTATTGGAACATCGAGTTCGATGACGCCGGTGCAATCGGTCGCCGCTATCGTCGCCAGGATGAAATAGGCACTCCGTTCTGCATCACCATCGACTTCGACACCCTCGAAGACAACGCAGTCACGGTGCGCGAACGGGATTCCATGGCCCAGGAGCGCATCTCGCTCGACCGCGTCGTGGGATATCTCGCCGAGCAACTCGTCGGGGCGTAGTCACCGGCACCAGAAAACTCGCCGGTCTACCGGCGCGTCTGATGTGAGAGACGGCCCTGTCTGCCCATATGTTCGGAATTGGCCGGAGGTCGGGCGTTCGGGACGACCGCTCCTGCCTGCGTTGCCAGCAATGGCTGTGAGCCCCCGGGTACGGGTACCCGGGGGCTCATTTTTCGCCCGATGAAGGAATAGGTCGCCCGCCCTCATGTTGCACTCAGCGTGACGCACACATCCACTTCCCCCATCAAGGTCGATATCTGGTCCGACGTGCAGTGCCCTTGGTGCTACATCGGCAAGCGCAAATTCGAGGCGGGTGCTGCCGCCTTTGGTGGTGCGGTCGAGATCGAGTACCACTCCTTCGAGCTGGCCCCCGACACTCCCGTCGACTTCGACGGCAGCCCTGTCGACTACCTCAGCCGGCGCAAGGGCATGCCGGTAGAGCAGGTCTCCCTGATGCTCGCGAACGTCACCGGGATTGCGGCTTCGGTTGGGCTCGACTACGACTACGACCACGTGCACCAGACCAACACGGTGAAGGCTCACGAGCTGATTCATTACGCGAAGGCAGAGGGCCGGCAGCTCGAGATGAAGGAGCGGCTACTCAAGGCTTATTTCGTGGATGGCCGCCATGTTGGTCGGATTGAGGATCTCGCAGACCTCGCGGCCGAAATCGGCCTCGACCGTGCCGAGGCCGTGCGCGTGCTCACCGACGAGACGTATCTGGCAGATGTGAAAGCCGACGTCGCGCAGGCAGTTGCGTACGGCATCCAGGGCGTGCCGTTCTTTGTGATCGACGGCACTTACGGGGTCTCTGGGGCACAGGATGCGACAACCTTCACTCAGGTGCTCGAACAGGTACGAACCGAACGAGAGGCAATCCAGTGACGGATGCCCTGACCACGCCACTGGCGATCCCCGGAAGTATTCCACTCACCCTCTTTGGTGAACCGGCGGCCGCTGCCTGCGAGAGTGATTCGTGTGCCATTCCCGGCGGCCGCGAGCAGGCCGTCGTGAACCACCGACTGCACGGTGACCTCGGCTAACCCATCTCCGCTATCGCGCGTCGGTCACTGCGGATCAGCACAGACAAGGATTCGGTGGACACTTTTCGGCGGTGTGGTGAGGCGCGACGACCGCGAGTCCGGTGAGGACGATCATGTCTGTTTCCCCTTTGCCTGAGAGAATCGAGGGATGACCATGACAGCCGCTCCCCAGAAGAGCCTGCAGATCGGGCCCCTGACGCTCGCTGTGCCGGTCGTGCTCGCTCCGATGGCCGGCATCACCAACACCGCGTTCCGTCGGCTCTGCCGCGAATTCGGAGCCGGCCTCTACGTCTCCGAGATGATCACGAGCCGCGCCCTGGTTGAGCGCACGGAGGGTTCGATGCGACTCATCAGGCACCACGAGTCCGAGACGCCGCGAAGCATCCAGCTCTACGGTGTCGACCCGAAGACCGTTTCCGAAGCGGTCACCATGCTCGTTGCCGAAGACCTCGCCGACCATGTCGACCTGAATTTCGGATGCCCCGTTCCGAAGGTCACCCGCAAGGGCGGGGGAGCGGCACTGCCATGGAAGCTCGACCTCTTCCAGGAGATCGTCGAGGGTGCGGTGAAAGCCGCCGGCGCCCTCCCGCTCACCATCAAGATGCGAAAGGGCATTGACTCCACCCATCTCACCTACCTCGAGGCCGGGCGCATTGCCGAGGGTGCCGGAGTGGCGAGCATTGCCCTCCACGCGCGAACGGCATCAGAGTTCTACAGCGGTCACGCCGACTGGTCGGCGATCGCCCGATTGAAAGAGGCGATCGGCGGGGTTCCGGTCCTTGGCAACGGCGACATCTGGTCGGGCGCGGACGCGATCCGTATGATCGACGAGACCGGGTGCGACGGGGTCGTGGTCGGCCGCGGCTGCCTCGGTCGCCCATGGCTGTTCGGTGAACTCGCCTCGGCCTTCGCCGGAGGGGCTGAAATCCCCCAGCCCTCGCTTGGCACCGTCGCCGAGACCCTGCGCCGTCACACCGAACTTCTCGTGGACTTCTTCGACGGTGACGAGAATCATGCCTGCCGCGACATCCGCAAGCACATTGGCTGGTACTTCAAGGGCTACCCGGTGGGCGGTGACATCCGCTCCTCGCTCGCCGTGGTGGAGAGCCTGCAGCAGATGGATGACCTGCTTGGCCGTCTCGACTGGACGCTGCCGTATCCCGGGGCCGACTCCGAAGGGCCGCGTGGTCGTGCCGGAACCCCGAAGCGCACCTCGCTGCCAAACGGGTGGCTCGACAGCCGCGAGCTTGCCGACAGCCAGCGTGCCGAGGTCGCCGAAGCAGAGATTCACAACAGCGGTGGCTGAGATCTACTCGGAACACGACACCGCGCGCTGGTATCCCGAAAAACACTCCAGCCGCCGCAGCGACTTCGCCCGCGATCGGGCCCGCATCCTGCACTCGAGTGCGCTGCGGCGACTTGCCGCGAAAACCCAGGTACTGAGCCCGGCCGCCGGACTCGATTTCGCCCGAAACCGGCTCACCCATTCGCTCGAGGTCGCCCAGGTCGGTCGCGAACTTGCGACGAGCCTGGGGCTCGACCCGGATGTCGTCGACACGGCGTGTCTCGCCCACGACCTCGGGCATCCACCCTTCGGCCACAATGGCGAGCGTGCCCTCAACAGCTGGGCCGCCGATATCGGCGGGTTCGAGGGCAACGCCCAGACGCTGCGCCTACTCACTCGGATCGAACCGAAGGTTTTCGGTGCGGACGGCCGCTCCTACGGCCTCAACCTCACCCGGGCGAGTCTCGACGCGAGCTGCAAGTATCCGTGGCCTGAGAGCTCCTCGGTTGGAGATCCCAGTGGTCGGGCCAAGTTCGGCTTCTATGCCGACGACGTCGAAGCTTTTCACTGGTTGCGGGCCGACGCCCCGGATCGTCGCCTGTGCATCGAGGCGCAGGTGATGGACCTCTCCGATGACATCGCCTACTCGGTGCATGACTTCGAGGATGCCGTTGTCAGCGGCTATATCGACGTGAAGGCCCTCGGTGCACGGGTCAACCACGATGCCCTCGTCGATTCGATGTTCGCCTGGATCGGGGGCGAGCTCGACCACGACGAACTCATCGCCGCTTTCGACCGTCTCGATTCTCTCGACGTCTGGCTCGAAGACTGGGACGGCAGCCGCATGGCCCAGGGCCGTCTCAAGAACCTCACCAGCCAGTTGATCGGTCGATTCGCTGCCGCCGCGGTGCAGGCCACGCGCACCCAGGACGGTGGAAGCCTCATCCGCTTCGGCGCGGAGATCATCGTGCCCCGCGAGATCCGGGGGGAGATCGCGGTGCTCAAGGGCATCGTCGCCGCCTTCGTGATGTCGAAGAATACCCGCCAGCCCATCTACACGCAGCAGCGAGAGGTGCTCACCGAGCTCGCCACGACGCTGCTGCACCGGGGGGAGACCTCGCTCGATCCGGGATTTGCGGCCGACTGGCGGTCAGCGACGACGGATGTGGGGCGCAAGCGTGCGGTCGTTGACCAGGTGGCGAGCCTGACCGACCAATCCGCAATGGCCTGGCACGAGCGCATCGTCGGTTAGTCGGGCTTGCGCGCCGGTTGCGCGAGCCTCCGCGCCGCTGGGTGACACTCGCGCCCGAACATTTGGGCGCGAGTGTCACTCGTGGCCGCGCAGTTGTGTCGCCGCGGAGCCGCACCACCGTGCGACGACAGCGGCTGCGTCGTCGGGCGACCGTAGAATCGTTAGGTGCCCGGCCTCATTCGACGAAACGATATCGACGAGGTGCGATCGCGCATCAACATCGCCGACATCGTCGGCGACTACGTGACGCTCAAGGGCGCGGGCGTCGGTTCACTCAAGGGCCTCTGCCCCTTCCACGACGAGCGCAGCCCGAGTTTTCATGTGCGTCCCCAGGTGGGCCGATACCACTGCTTCGGATGCGGCGAAGACGGGGACGTCTTCAGCTTTCTGCAGAAAATGGATCATACGAGCTTCACCGAGGCGGTGGAGCGGATGGCCGCGCGAGTCGGCTACGAGCTCCACTACGAAGACGGCGGCCAAGCCAACAGTGACCACGGCAACCGGGCCCGCATCCTCGCCGCAAATCAGACGGCCGCCGAGTATTTCGTCGCCCAGCTCACCGCCCCCGATGCCGAACCGGCTCGGGCTTTCCTGGGCCAGCGTGGCTTCGACCCGTCCGCAGCCCACCGCTTCGGCGTCGGGTTCGCTCCGAAGACCGGGCTGACACAGCACCTTAAGGCGCTCGGTTACAGTGAAGCGGAGCTCGTGGCATCCGGTCTCGTCGGCCAGGGCGACCGCGGCACCTACGACCGCTTCAGAGGGCGGCTGGTCTGGCCGATCCGCGATGTCACCGGACAGACCCTCGGTTTCGGCGCCCGCAAGCTTCTGGATGACGACCAGGGCCCGAAATACCTCAATACCCCCGAGACGGCGGTCTATCACAAGTCGCAGGTGCTCTACGGGCTCGACCTCGCCAAGCGGGACATCTCGCGCGGCCGGCAGGTCGTGGTCGTTGAGGGCTACACCGATGTGATGGCCTGCCACCTCGCTGGCGTCACCACCGCGGTCGCCACCTGTGGGACCGCCTTCGGCGTCGAGCACATCAAGGTCGTGCGCCGCGTGCTCGGGGATGTGGAGAACTCCGATACGACCGGCACCGGCGAGGTGGTCTTCACCTTCGACCCGGATGAGGCTGGCCAGAAAGCGGCGAGCCGCGCCTTCACCGAGGAGCAGCGCTTTGCCGCACAGACCTTCGTGGCCGTTGCGCCCGATGGGCTCGATCCCTGCGACCTGCGACTCGAGCGCGGCGACGACGCCGTGCGGCGCCTCATCCAGTCAAAAAAGCCGATGTTTGAGTTCATGATCCGCCGGGTGCTTGCCGGGCACAATCTCGACACTGTCGAGGGCAGGGTCGCCGCGTTGCGGGCATCCGCACCGGTTGTGGCCGGTATTCGCGACCAGGCCCTCAACGTCGGCTACGTGCGCAATCTCGCTGGCTGGCTCGGCATGGACCCCGAAGAGGTGACACGGGCGGTGAGAGCCGTCCGCGCCCGCACGCCCGAAATCGCACGCGAGGTGCGCAATTTCGGCGAGCCGGAGACTCCAGTCCCCGCAGTTGAGCAGGGGCCGTCCCTCGTGCACCTGCCGACCGACCCGTCGACCCGACTGGAACGGGATGCCCTCATGGCAATGCTGCAGCAGCCGGCGCTCATCGGCCGCGGCCTGCTGGAGCGCGCGAGTCAGGTCGACTTCGCGAACGCCTCTCTCGCCGTCGTGCGGGACGGCGTGATGGCAAGCATGGCCGATTTCGATTCCGCCGACTGGCTCGCCCGTGTGATCGGCGAGGTGCCCGCACCGTTCGCGATGCTCGTAAAAGAGCTTGGCCTCGCCCCTCTCCCCGAGCGCGAGAACCGCGAGCTCACCCTGTACTGCCAGGCTGTCACCACCGACCTGATCGCGCGCGACCTGTTGCGCCGTAAGGCCGAACTGCTCGGCCAATCCCAGCGCACGGATGCCGCAGCCGAGCCGGAAAAATATCGTGCCCTCCAGGTCGAGCTGGTGCGTATCGAAGCGGAACGCCGGGCGCTTCGCTCCGAATAGTCACCCGCGTCGACCGGCGACCGCGTGTTGCAGATGCATAAACATTCTCGTGTTTGGTGGTGTGCGATTGGTCGTGAATAGGTCATCTGTGTTACCAAGGACACATACAGCGGGGGATTCTGCGTGTCCTCGCGGCATCCTCGCTTTTTCTCCAACAGAGAGGCACACGGATATGACATCCGCATCCACGATCCGCAAGCGATCGCTTGCCGTGCTGGGAGGTACCGCGATCGCGGCGCTGGCCCTGTCCGGCTGTTCCGCTGGCGGTGGCGCAAACAATGGCACCTCGGCAGCGACATCACTCACGGTCGGTACCACCGACAAGGTGACGTCGCTCGATCCGGCTGGTTCCTACGACAACGGCTCCTTCGCGATCATGAACCAGGTCTATCCCTTCCTCATGAATTCGAAGCCGGGAACCGCGGATGTCCAGCCGGACATCGCGGAGTCCGCGAAATTCAGCTCGCCGACCGAATACACCGTCGTGCTGAAGAAGGGGCTCACGTTCGCCAACGGCGACAAGCTCACATCGTCCGATGTGAAATTCTCTTTTGATCGCCAGCTGAAGATTGCTGACCAGAATGGTCCGTCGACCCTCCTTTCCAATCTTGAGAGCACGGATGCGACTGACGCCACGACCGTTGTCTTTCACCTGAAAGGCGCGAACGACCAGATCTGGCCACAGATTCTGTCGAGCCCTGCCGCGCCGATCGTTGACGAGCAGGTGTTTTCGGCCGACAAGGTCACGAGCGATGACGACATCGTGAAGGGCAAGGGGTTCGCCGGCCAGTACACGATCGCGAGCTACAAATTCAACCAGCTCGTGCAGTTCAAAGCGTTCGCGGACTATAAAGGCGTGCTCGGCACACCGAAGACCCCGACGATCATCCTCAAGTACTACACCGACCAGTCGAACATGAAGCTCGATGTGCAAAAGGGCGGTATCGACGTCGCCTCGCGGAGCCTTTCCGCAACCGATGTCGAAGACCTCAAGAAGGACTCGTCCGTGAAGGTCACGACGGGCCCCGGTGGAGAGATTCGCTACATCGTTTTCAACATTGACACCCAGCCGTTTGGTGTGAAGGGTGCGGGCGCGGATGCAGCGAAGGCTCTCGCCGTTCGCCAGGCCGTCGCCGATCTCGTCGACCGCCAGGCAATCGCTGACCAGGTCTACAAGGGCACGTACCTTCCGCTCTACTCCTACGTTCCGGCCGGCCTCACCGGTGCCAACACGGCACTCAAGGGCCTGTACGGCGACGGAAAGGGTGGGCCGGATGGCGCGAAGGCCAAGTCGACACTGACCGCAGCCGGCATCACCGCACCCGTAGTGTTGAATCTCCAGTACAACCCGGACCACTACGGGGCGTCGTCGGGCGATGAGTACGCGCTCGTGAAGAGCCAGCTCGAAAAGGGTGGACTGTTCACGGTCAACCTGCAGTCGACCGAGTGGGTCACCTATTCGAAAGACCGCACGAAAGACGCCTACCCGGCCTATCAGCTCGGCTGGTTCCCGGACTACTCGGATGCAGACAATTACCTGTCGCCGTTTTTCGCAAAGGACAACTTCCTCGCGAACCACTACGACAATCCCGCAGTCGACACCCTGATAAAGGCCCAGGCCGTCGAGACCGACAAAGCCAAGCGCACGAAGGACATCGAGACCATCCAGGACAAGGTTGCTGCCGAGCTGTCGACGGTGCCGCTTCTCCAGGGTGCGCAGGTCGCGGTCGCCGGTAAGAGGGTGTCGGGAGTGACCCTCGACGCGTCATTCAAGTTCCGTTTCGGAACGCTCACAAAGTAACGCTCACAAAGTAACGCTCCCGAAAAAGCGCTCCAGAAGAAGTGCTGAGGAGGGGGCGAAGTCCAACCAGCGCTGTCACACCAGCGATCAGTACCGGCTAACCTCGTGGTAGCCGTGACCGGGGGCGGTCCGCGAAAGCGGGTCGCCTCCGGTTCTTTCTGGCCAGAAGTTTTCGCAGAGCGCAGATTGGTGACCATGACGACATCCGTGATTCCGGCAGAGGCGCCGCCGTCACCTCCGGGCATGCGCCGCGTCGGTCCTCGAAAGCGAGGGGCTGCCGGGGGAAACCAGATCGGCCGGTACATCCTCGTGCGCCTGCTTCTTATTATTCCAACGGTTTTCATCCTCGTGACGATGGTGTTCATCCTCATGCGCACGATCGGTGACCCGATCACGGCGGCCCTCGGCGGCCGGTTGAGCGCGGCCCAGTTGCAGGAGCGCATTCATGCCGCCGGGTACGATCGTCCGATCCTGCAGCAGTACTTCGAGTATCTTGGCCAGACCTTCACGGGCAACTTCGGCACCACGATCAGCGACAAACAGCCGGTGACGACGGTTCTGCTTACCTACGGAGGAGCCACCCTCGAGCTCGCGTTCTATGCGCTCATCGTGGCGTTCATCGTCGGAATCCCGCTCGGGATGCTCGCCGCCTACTTTCGGGACAGGTGGCCGGATGCGATTCTCCGCGTCTTCGCCATCCTCTGTTACGCGACGCCGGTATTCTTCGCCGGCCTTCTGCTCAAGCTTGTCTTTTCCGTATGGCTCGGAGTGCTCCCGGTGTCCGGGCGTGCCTCGACAGGGACGGAACTCGATATTGAACTGCTCCCACATCCCACCGGCATCTACCTGATCGACGCAATCCAGACCGGAAACTCGGCCAACATCTCGGATGTACTCTCGCACGCGATCCTGCCCGGCATCGCCCTCGGGCTACTCACCGCCGGCATCTTCCTCCGCCTGGTACGCACGAACGTGATCGGCACCCTCTCCGCCGACTATATCGACGCGGCGCGCTCTCGAGGCGTGAGCGAGTTTCGCCTCGTGCGAAAGCACGCCTACAAGCCGGCCCTCATTCCGATCATTACGGTCATCGGCCTGCAGATCGCCCTGCTTCTCGGAGGGGCGGTACTCACGGAGACCACCTTCGAATGGAAAGGGCTCGGGTTCATGCTCGCCCAGTATCTCGGCGCGCGTGACTTCGTGGCGGTGCAGGGTATCGTCGCCCTCCTCGCCGTCGTGGTAGCCGTCACGAACTTCATCGTCGATGTAATCGCCGCGCTGATCGACCCTCGAGTGAGGTACTGATAATGAGCGTCGGAACAGCAGAACATAGTTCGGTTGGCACACCGAAACGCCCGCTATGGAGTCGCATCCCCGTCGTTCACCAGGTGAGGCAGAGCGTTGGCCTCCAGCGCGGGATGCTTGTCGCCGGCCTGATCATCGTCGTCATCTTCATTCTCACCGCGATCTTCGCTCCTGTCCTTGCTCCCTTCCGCTTCTCGCAGCTGACGGATGCCACCGGCAACTTCGGTGCGCAAAAGCCACCCTCGTCCGAACATCTGCTCGGTACGACCGTTGGTGGATACGACGTGCTCTCCCGCGTGATCTGGGGATCGCAGACCGCCCTCTTCGTGATTGTCGTCGCCATCATTCTTTCGATCTTCGCTGGCGTGCTCATCGGAGTCGTTTCCGGCTATCTCGGAGGCTGGCTCGACCGGATTCTCGTGGTCGTATGCGACGCGGTGTACGCGTTCCCGACACTTCTGCTCGCGATCGTGATGTCGATCGTGATCTCGGGCGGACGCTCGAACCTTATTGGTGGTGTGCTCGCGGCGGCGATCTCGATTACCGTGGTGTTCATCCCGCAGTACTTTCGAGTGATTCGCGCGGAGACCGTGCGTATCAAGGCCGAAGCTTTCGTCGAATCGGCGAAGGTGCTTGGTGCCAGCTCGGCCCGCATTATGTTCCGTCACATCCTGCGGAACGCCACGCGAACTCTTCCTCTCATCTTCACGCTGAACGCGTCCGAGGCTATCCTCACACTCGCCGGGCTCGGTTTTCTCGGCTTTGGTATTGAACCTACCTCCGCAGCGGAGTGGGGCTACGACCTCAACAAATCGATCTCGGACGTCACGAGCGGAATCTGGTGGACCTCGGTCTTCCCCGGCCTTGCCATCGTGCTCGTGGTGCTCGGCATGACCCTGGTGGGCGAGAGCCTCAACGACCTCGCCGACCCGCGCCTTCGTACCCGGCGGCGTGCGGCAGGAGCGGTACCCCCTCCGGATACCTCGAATGGATCGGCTCCATTGGCGAGTACCGATGTGGTCGGCGACCTCCTGCTGGAGACCCGTGGATCGGAGACTCGCCCATGAGCAGCCTTAAGCGCGGCGAACAGGCCGTCGGAATCACGGACCTCACCGTCACCTTCGCCACGGACGGCGGCGATGTGCGTGCCGTCGACGGTGTCACCCTCGCGGTGAATGCGGGTGAGGTGCTCGCCATCGTTGGGGAGTCCGGTAGCGGTAAGACCGTCACCGCCAAAACGATCCTCGGCCTGCTGCCCGAGACCGCAACGGCCTCCGGTGTCGTCCTACTCGGCAAGGACAACATCGTCACAGTGAGTCGCGCCCGCCTTCGGGAGCTGCGCGGTACAAGCGCGGCGATGGTCTTCCAGGAGCCGTCCACAGCGCTGAACCCCGTGTACACCGTCGGCTGGCAGATAGCCGAGGGACTTCGGGCCCATGGCACGTTTTCGCGTGCCGAAGCGAAGGCCAAGGCGATCGAGATTCTCGAGAAGGTGGGAATTCCTGAGCCTCACGAGAGGGTGAATTACTACCCGCATCAGTTCTCCGGCGGCCAGAAGCAGCGTGTGGTGATCGCCATGGCCCTTGTGCTCGATCCCGAACTCATCGTCGCCGACGAACCGACCACCGCTCTCGATGTGACCGTGCAGGCCGAGATTCTCGACCTGCTTCGCCGCTGTCGCGACGAATTCGACACCGCTATCGTGCTGATCACCCACAACATGGGAGTCGTGGCGGATCTTGCCGATCGCGTCGCTGTCATGTACCAGGGCAAGGTGGTGGAGGAGGCGGATGCTACGACCCTGTTTGGCAATCCACAGCACGAATATACGAAGAAGCTCCTCGCCGCGGTGCCCTATGTCGGTTCCGGAACGGTGCAGACCCGTGAGCGCGCGATGGAACGAGCCCTCGTGGCGAGTGAATCGCCGCTCGTCGTCGCCAAGGACCTCCGGATCGAGTTCCCGGGCCGGCTCGGCCGCCCCGGGTTCAGGGCCGTGAACGGCGTGAGCTTCCAGATTGAAGCTCGCGAGGTGCTTGGTCTCGTCGGCGAGAGCGGATCGGGGAAAACCACCATCGGCCGCGCGATAGGCGGTCTCACCCGCGTTACCTGCGGATCGCTGAGGGTACTGGGCCAAGAAATGCTCGGCGTCAGAGAGCGCCAGTTCCGCCCACTGCGCAGCGACATCGGATTTGTATTCCAAGACCCGGCCACCAGCTTCAATCCGCTGCTCACGATTGCGGAGTGCGTGGCCGAGCCCCTCATCGTGCACCGGCGTGCACCGGATGCCCGGGCCGCCCGATCGCGGGTAGACGAGCTACTCGAAGCTGTGCAGCTCCCCCGAGCCTTCGGCGATCGCTTTCCCCACGAGCTGAGTGGTGGCCAGCGCCAACGGGCATCCCTCGCGCGTGCGCTCGCGCTCCAGCCCAAGCTCCTTATTGCGGACGAACCCACCAGTGCGCTCGACGTATCGGTGCAGGCGCGGGTGCTCGAGCTGTTCGCCGAGCTGCAGAAAGAGTTCGGCTTCGCGGCGCTGTTCATCAGCCATGACCTCGCGGTCGTCGACATCCTCGCCGATCGCATCGCCGTGCTCTACCGTGGTGAACTCGTGGAAGAGGGTACCGGAGCAGAAGTGCTTGGTGCTCCGAAGCATCCGTATACCCGCCGATTGCTCGCATCGCTGCCGGTGCCGAACCCGGCGGAGCAGGCGGCCCGGCGCGAGGAACTGCGGATGCTCCGCGCGGAGGCGTGACCGTGACCTCAGCGAATTCGGCAGAGTTCGTTATCTCCGCCCGGGATGTCTCGATGATGTATCGATCAAATCATGCACGCCCGTATCTGGCGGTTCGTGGAGTCAGTTTTGAGGTGGCTGCGGGGG